>NZ_CAUQCJ010000004.1:0-79711 GCF_963516515.1 uncultured Streptococcus sp.
GAAGTTCTGTAACAAGAGACTCGCCTTTTACTCCGCCTGTGAAGTCAGTGTTCTCTACTCTTGGCGCTACTTCTTCACCTGCTGTAGATACAAGACCCTTGTATTCTGGAAGTTCTGTAACAAGAGACTCGCCTTTTACTCCGCCTGTGAAGTCAGTGTTCTCCACTATTGGTGCTACCTCTTCACCTACTGTAGATAGAACACCTTTGTATTCTGGAAGTTCTGTAACAAGAGACTCGCCTTTTACTCCGCCTATAAAGTCAGATACTTCTACTGTCGGCGTCGCTTCTTCACCAGATGTCCCCAAGTCACCTGTATAGTCTTTGATATCATAAATAGCACTCTCTACAGCATTCACTCCACCAGGAATAAATGCTCCATCAAGGTTGACTGTCAAATTGTGCATGCTTTCAATATTACCATCAACTATACCTGTAATTTCCTGACCAGCATCTTTCTTATCTACCGCGAATAAAAGAGTTTTCGAATCATACTGAGTCATAAATACAGCTGTACTTCCATTAGCTAATTGTAAAATAGGTGCTTGGTTTACCAAAACTTCTGAATCAAACTCTAGACCAATAACACCTTTCCTCATTTCAATGATTTGGTTTACCCTTGCTTCTGTTGGAGAAATAAAATCTTTGCTTACAAAATCCCAATTGAATTTTTTATAAGAAAGTGTATAACGATTTTGACCATTCTCGCTATGTTCATATAAAATTCCGTATTCTCCGTTACCCAAGTCTTGTAATGAATTATATGCAAATTCTCCACCTTGAATTAAATGATGTTTTATCCAAGTCAACTCGCCATTCTTTTCAACACGTGCCAAATGAACTAAACCATCTTTTCGTTCGTGGCCTGGTCCAGCAGCATTGCTAAGAAGAATGTACTCTTTCCCATCATGCATCGTATGAATAGCTGACATTTGCACATAGGCATCTTTTACTTCTGGATAACGTTTGATTGTTTTCTCCCAAGTAACTCCCCCATCTTTACTAGTAGCAACCTGAAGATCTCCAGTTAAACCACGCATA
The DNA here is from genome assembly GCF_963516515.1 of uncultured Streptococcus sp. Classification (GTDB taxonomy): domain Bacteria; phylum Bacillota; class Bacilli; order Lactobacillales; family Streptococcaceae; genus Streptococcus. The sequence continues at coordinate 1,041 of NZ_CAUQCJ010000004.1, forward strand.
AATAGTTTTACATCGCCATTATTCAATTGCAGAACTGTTGCTTCTGTATTTTGTGCACCATTATTATTCATAGTAGATGAATGGATAACTCCATTTCCAACAGGTCTATTATCGTTTGGAGCTTCTCCTGCATGCCAAGTTACACCATGATCATCTGAATAAATAAGACGAGAAGATTGAGAACCCCATAAATGTACAACACTATTTGTTGTATAAGCTGGCACTAAGATACGACCTTTGTGAACTCCAGTACGAAGTACGATTCCTGTTCCTGGACCAGTTCCAAGGAATTTCATCCAGTCTTGACGAATTGCAGGAGTAATATCTTTTGGTGCAGACCATGTTTTACCGTCATCATCACTATAAGACATCCATAAATAACTTGTGTTAGCAACTCTAAATGGATTTTTAGTACTTTGTGCAAAGTAAACATTACCTATTAAAGTCTGCCCTTTATACAAATCACCTTTATCACTATATCCTGGATTTTTAGGGTCTACCACAACGTGGTATTCTGTTTTTTGATTTTGTGAATTGTAAACCTCACCATTTTCTCGAATTGTGTAATGACTTTTTTCACCAGATTTATATAAAATTTGATAAGTTTTATCACCCACACGCTCATAGGCTTTTTCAGGTTTGGCAGGCATACCGAATACTGCTTTTCCTTCTGGGAACATATCGTAAACCGAAAAGATTCTCTTAGTTTCTGGATCTTGAACTAATACCATATCAATATTTAAGGGTGACGGAGCAGTTTTATCTCTGGCCTCTGGATTATCACGAATGTTAGAAATTGTTATTCTATCTCCCCATGTCACTCCTCCATCCTGACTTCGACGAACTACCATACCAATATCTCCCCAGTCAGAGAATTGTAAACGTCTTTCATCAGCTCCGCCAATTAATGTTCCTTTATCCGTTTTCAGCAAGGCTGGGATTCGGTAAGTATTAATCCCATCCTTGTTCAATCCACCATTTACACCACTTACAAAAACTTCCTTCTTCTCTGTGATTTTTGCACTTTCTGGCAATTTCACTTCTAAATCTGCTACTTTAAATAATTGACTGCGTTTTCCTACTTCTTCAGGCGTCAAGGCACGATCATATACGGTTAGATTACGGACCTGAAGATTTGATCCCCACATTGTTTGGTTCGCTCTTCTAGTAGCACCAATCTGAATCTTATTAACATCTGGCATATCTTTAATAAAACGACCAGATTTCGTATTCGTTCTAGATAATACACCATTTACATATAGACGAACTTGTCCATTTGCTTGATCTGTTTTCGGTCTTTCCACCGTGAAAGTAACTGAATTCCATTGTCCAGGTTTTACTTTAAGTGGTGCATCTGAGTAACTTCCGTAAAAATGACTTCCATCAGCTCCTCGTGCTTCGACCATTGCAGTACCTTTATTAACAGACATACTGAAATATTCGTCTCTATTCTTATCACTTGATACAGAGAAAAGATTATAGAATTGCGGAGCATTAGCATCTGGTTTAAACTCCATATGAATAGTCGCATTTTGAAGATGTTTCAACTTATCTAAGGCTTCTGCTAAATCAACTCTTTGCCCATTTTCAGCATTCGTAGCAAGGTCTTCTTTTTCAAATACAGTTTTAACATTCTTCAAATCTCTAGCAAAATAATCACGTGGAGGCATAACATTGCTCTCTTCTGATTCTGCTTCATCAGAAGTATTTGTTTCTTCTGGAGTATCTGTTTCCTTTGGAAGTTTTTCACCTTCTACCTCAGTAGCTGTTCCCTCTTTTGGTTTCTTATCATTAGAACCTGCTACATTACCTGGTGTTGTATCTAATTTCCCAGTTGTATTCTTATCTGCATCATCTTTTGGTGTTTCCGTGTCTTTATCTTTCACATAAACAGGATCTTTTGGTTGACCTTCGATATAGGAGCGAACCCAATCTAATTGTTCTTTTGATAAAACTAAACCACCACTACGATTATCAATAACTCCATTTTGATGAACGCCGATTAAGACACCTTTATCATTGTATAGTCCACCACCAGATGCCCCAGGTTTCGTACCTCCGTAACTAATACCTTCTATTCCAGAACCAAAGTCAGTAGTTCCTACTACTTTACTGTCTAAAACTGGACTTAACTTGTTATCTGGGAAACCATAAACCGAAACTGTATTGCCTTCTGCAACTTTTGCAGATTGCTTCACAACTTCTACAGGAGTTACTCCTTGTACTGCTTCTTTTAATCGAACGAGAGCTAAATCATTTTTAAAGCCAAAAACAGACTCTGCTTTGTTCCAATAAGCAATCTCTTCATCAGAAAAATTGATAGAAGTTCCATTTGGTAACGTAGCTTTGTAAGCTGTATTCTCTTTCCCTGATTTTGTAACAACCTTAGAGCCATTAACTGTTAAAAAGTTGTGTGCCACAGTTAATAACAAATTAGGGGCAATTAGGGTTGCTGAACCTGTTCCATCAGGTGTTAAGATATGTGTAGTGGCTTGGAAATTTTGTTCTCCATTTGGTGCATTTTTTACTATTTCACTTGGTTTTGGTAAGTTTGCAGTTCCACTTAAATCAACTTTCCCAACCTCCGTACGAGCAAAATCAGTTTTTGGAGCTACTGAGTCTAACACAGCTTTAATGACTGTATTTCCTAGAGCTACTTTACTTACATAATCACCAGACCAACTAGTATCCGTAACTAACTTGTTGATAGGAAGATTATTATAAGACACTATCTTAGCATTCGGAGAATCACCTACTAATCGATTAAAGTCTGAATCTTGTCGTAAATTAAATACGATTGGTGAGTCAACTTCTCCTGTTTGCACTACCTTGTCTGCAATCAAGCGATTGCCCTTCACATCTTCCAGACGAAGAAGAACTCGACCTTTTTCAACTCCACTTAATAAGGTTGCTTGACCTCTGTCATTGAAACGATAGCGCGCACCATCAATTTCTTTTTCAACATTCTTTAGAGCTTTATGGTTTTCGTCATAATAGTAGCGAATCGTTCCATCTAGATACCATCCCGTGATTGCATATCTATCCACCATCGAACGAATCCACTCTTTATGCTTTTCCGTAAAGATAGTACCACCACCGATACGATTGGCTTCTACTTCACTAGCAGTATTTGTTCCGTGTTGATGAATACCAACCACTTCTCCTTTATCATTAAATAAAGGAGCGCCTGAAAAACCACCTAAAGCAGACGTATGGTAAGTAACAGCACCATTTTCTTTATTAAGAGTACTTACTTTCCCTTCCACTTCATAAGGTTTTCCATCTTTTAGTCGATTTCTGTTTTCTTCACTTAGATTAGAGGTTGTGAAGTCATTAGGATAGCCAACCATCCGAATCGAATCACCTGTAGCTACCTCAGTCTTACTTAGCTCTCTTGGTGAATCCTCTCCATTGGTCATAGCTTCGACAGTTTTCTTAGTTACAACAACTGCCAAGTCATTACCGTAAGACCTTCCAAAATCCTTTTCATTATAAGCATGAATAGCACCTTTATCTACAGCTTCAGTACTACCTGATGTAGGAACTTTATTTACTTTCTCCGTATCTGAATTCATCACGACATAACTTTTAGCAGAATCGCCGCCACGTAAAACCGCAGAGCCATCTTCAGTTTTTTTATCGTAGTAGTTATGAGCAACAGTCACCATCACATTTGGTGCAACAAATACTCCACTGCCTGATGCTGTTTGTTGACCACTATTTCCACTGTCATAGGTGGTATAAGTCATCGCTACACCATTAGTAGCCTCACTATGAACTCCCACATCCTTTATATCGTTACCGCCCTGAATGACATCAGCATAAGCAACGCCACTGCCAATAACTGGTAATTCTGGTGCAGCTAAACCAAGCACTGCGGATAGTGTCAAGCAGCCAACCAAACCATAAGCTTTAGATTTACGGAATTTTCCTAAACCTTTTAAACGTATAAACATATATTACCTCACTTTAACTTTCAAAGTTGATTTGTGCATTTGAACTCCAAGCAACTTAATGAGTCCTGCAGCTTCATCCTCCTTCCTACTACACGACTCTTAACATATAATCTGTTTTTAATATATATTAATTCTTTAAGCTTTAGACTTACTCTTACAGTATAACACAAGCTGGAATTGCTTTCAATTATAGGATATAATCTTCATTCATCAAATTATTTTAAAACATAAAAAGAATAGCATTTTAAAATACAGAAATATATAACTTGATATATATTCTGACTTGTAGAGAAATTAAAATTGAATAACTATTAGTAACCTCACATACAATTCTAGCCATAAAATAAACAATAATTTGTAAATAATACTCTTCGAAAATCAAATTCAAACCACGTCAGCTTCACCTTGCCGTACTCAAGTACAGCCTACGGCTAGCTTCCTAGTTTGCTCTTTGATTTTCATTGAGTATAAGTGAAAACCCCTCCTATAGTTTCTAGTGAATTTTTATTTTTCACTATCTGCTAGAAAGGGAATATATCAGAAAGCTACTGGACTCTCGCATTCATCACTTCACATATTTAAAAGTAATCTCACTACCACAGAGCCAGTTGTAGACTTGGTCGTTGACAAAAACATTCATGGCTTCGTGAGCATACTCAGGCATGATGCGATAGGCCTTATCACAGGTCAGACGATTGTAAATCGCAAACTGGGTAATAGGGTAGCAAACATCATCGTCCAAGCCCGTAATCATCTTGACCTCACCCTTAATACGATGGGCAAGATTTTTCACATCGATATAGGCAAAGGTCGCCATGATATCTTCCTCAGTTTCATGGAAAGGATCGTGAAACTTGAAATATCGGAAAAGTTCGTCGTAGGCCTCACTGGTATTGCCAATCTCAAGCACTCGTCTGAAGTCTGACAGGAAGGGATAGATGGCAACTGTTTTCTGAATCCGTGGATTGAGCGCTGCCGCTACCAAGGCTAGAGCGCCACCTTGTGAGGCACCATAACTAGAAAGTCGCTTCTCATCAACCTCAGGTAGACTAGCAACAATTTCAACCAACTGGTAAATATCCAGATAAACATCCTTATAAAAGAGGTGATCCCGACCTTCCACAGCACCACGGATAATATGCCCCTTAACTGTATTTCCTAGAGGAGAACGCATTCCGTCTTGCGAGTAGCCCGACTGGCCCCGCACATCCATGGAGACAACACCGTAACCAGACACGGTATAGGCCAGCATGTCAGCCCAGTCCCAGCCACGTCCCATATAACCATGGAAATGGAAGATTAGAGGAACTTTTCCCTCACTCTTTGGAAGAACGACGCGCGCATAAACCTTGCCTTCATTGGTTCCTTCAAAAGTGAGCTCAAAGCACTTGACTTGGGGAATATGGAAATCTCTTTCCTCCAACTGGTAGGCTGGAAGTGTGGAAACTTTTTTCACTTCCTCATCCCAGAAAATATCAAAGTCTTCTGGGACCTCATCTCTTCCTTTATAAGCCTTGATTTCTTCTAACAAAGCTGGATTTTTCATAGCATGCTCCTTTTATTTTGTAATCGCTACCACAACTGTAGCACATATAAGAAATCAACGCAAGAAAGAAAAGCAAATAGAAAGTGGTTTTAGATTCTTTATTTTTGGGATGATGAACTGAAAGTAGTTTCAAAAACAAAAAAGAGCATCCCAGCTCTTTCTTCTTATATCCAATCTTATTTTGTTGCTTCTTTCTTTTGGAAAGTGGTTTGGTAATTTACTTTAATCGTTACTGTCATGTGAGAGTCCTCGTTTCTTTTTGATGACTCTAGTATAAGTGCCAAACCTGAAAGCTAGCTTAATACTCTTCGAAAATCAAATTCAAACCACGTCAGCGTCGCCTTACCGTACTCAAGTACAGCTTGCGGCTAGCTTCCTAGTTTGCTCTTTGATTTTCATTGAGTATAAGATTTCCTTAGAGAAAGCTTAATCTAGATGTTCTTTCTTTTCCAAATGAAGGGCAATCATGCGCCATTCTGGATCCTCTTGCCAGCCTTCTATCGAACTAATGTAGCTAGCAACCTTTCTGGCTTCTTCTAAAATCGGAAAATCTTCGATAATATCAGCAACTTGGAATTCTGGGAGACCTGACTGTCTGGTTCCAAAAATCTCACCTGAACCCCGCATTTTCAAATCTTCCTCCGCAAGGACAAATCCATTGGTGGTTTCTGTCATGATGCGCATGCGGTCTTTCCCAGAATCAGTCTTGGGATTAGCAACGAGAACAGCATAGGACTGCTTATCTCCCCGACCAACACGACCTCTGAGCTGGTGAAGCTGGCTAAGACCAAAGCGATCGGCATCCATGATAATCATAACGGTCGCATTGGGAACATTAACCCCAACCTCGATAACCGTCGTCGAAACCAGAATATCTGTTTTTCTCTCTTTGAACTCCTGCATAATCTGGTCTTTTTCATCACTCTTCATCTTACCGTGTAGAAGAGCCACTTCTGCCTTCCCTGCAAAATGAGCTGTCAACTCCTCTGATAAAGCAATAGCATTTTTCAAATCCAGAGCTTCTGATTCTTCAATCAAGGGAGAAATAACATAGGCTTGAGAACCTTTTTGGATTTCCCCCTCTAACCAAGTCAAGACCTGAGGCAGTTGCTCATGTTTGATCCAGCGTGTCACAATAGGTTTTCGGCCTGCTGGCATCTGGTCAATAATGGAAACATCCATATCTCCAAATGCTGTGATAGCAAGCGTTCGTGGAATAGGAGTCGCCGTCATCATGAGAACATCTGGGTTGTCGCCTTTTTCTCTCAGAACACGCCTTTGCCCTACACCAAAGCGGTGCTGCTCATCGATGATAATCAAGCCAAGGTGAGCATAACCCACCCCATCTTGTATCAGAGCGTGTGTTCCGATAATCAAATCAGCCTCACCCTTGGCAATGGTCTCCAAGACTGCTCTCTTTTCTGCCACTTTCAAGGAACCTGTCAAGAGAGCCAGTTTCAAGTCTGGGAAGAGACTCTGTAGACTCTCAAAGTGTTGCTCTGCAAGGATTTCTGTTGGTACCATGAGGGCTGATTGATAGCCAGCTGTCACTGCCGCAAACATGGCCAAGCCAGCGACTACCGTTTTTCCACTCCCCACATCCCCTTGCAGGAGACGATTCATGTGGTGGTCGGACTTCATGTCTGTCAAAATTTCCTGCAAACTCTTTTCCTGAGCTGGGGTCAGGGCAAAAGGCAGACTTTCTTTAACAGCCGCAACTTTTTCCTGAGACCAATCCAGAACCAGACCACTTCCCTGAACTCTATTTTCAGACTTGAGGGTCTGCAATTGCATTTGGAAATAAAAGAGTTCCTCAAACTTGATACGGCGAAGAGCCTGCTTGTATTCTGCCAAATCCTTAGGGAAATGCATAGCTCGGACTGCCTGACAACGGGACATGAGTTTGTATTTATCCAGCAAAGACTGGGGAAGATTTTCCTCTATCAAGAGATCCAGCCCCTGATCAAAGGCTGTCTTAATGACCTTGACCAGACTGGCCTGACTGATTCCCTGAGCCAGACGATAGACAGGTTGGAGGTCATCTTCCACCTGAGCTAGGACCTTCATCCCAGTCAGACTAGCCTTGGCGCGGTCCCATTTTCCAAATACAGCAAGGGTTGCTCCCAACTCTATCTTGTCTGCTAGATAGGGTTGGTTAAAGAAATTCACCGCAAAAACAACTTCTCCCTGCTTGAGACTAAAGCGCAGGCGATTGCGCTTGAAACCATAATACTGAACACTGGCAGGAGTCACGACCTGACCAGATAGGACTGCCTTCTCCCCGTCCTCTAGTTCCAATACTTGCTTAGTTTTGAAGTCTTCATAACGGAAAGGAAAGTAGAGCAAGAGGTCTTGCAAGTTTTCAATTCCTAGTTTGGCGTATTTTTCTGCTGACTTTGGTCCCACACCAGGTAAGACATGCAAGGGTTGATGTAGATTCATGCTCCACTCCTTTCTTTTTAATAATATTCTCTCGGAATGCGATCGCTGAGGAGACAAACCACCTCATAGTTAATAGTCCCACGGTAGGTCGCTACCTGAGTAGCTGTGATTTCCTTGCCTCCGTTAGAACCAATTAAGGTTACCTTAGTTCCGAGTGGGTAAACCTTAGGCAGACGAATAGTGATTTGGTCCATAGAAACCCGTCCGACGATTGGGCATGCTTGCCCATCTACCAAGACGGAGAAATTTTGCATATCTCGTGTCCAACCATCCGCATAGCCGATTGGCACGGTCGCGATGACTTGCTCGCTATCTGCCTGATAGGTGGCTCCATAGCCCATGCAAGCTCCAGCTGGAACTGTCTTGACATGAACCAAAGCAGATTCCAAGGTCAAGGCTGGTTTCAAGTCATAGGGTAAGTCCAAAACCTCTCCACTGGGGTTAAGACCATACATGGCATCTCCCAAACGAACCGCGTTAAAAATGGTATCTGCATGCCAAATAGTAGTTGCAGAATTGCTGGCATGAACCAAGTCTGGAAGACCTTTCATACTGGCCAAAATAGTTTTAAACCGTTCTAACTGGGCATTAAAGTAGGTAGCTGATTCTTCATCCGCAGTCGCAAAGTGGGTAAAAATCCCTTCAACGCGAGCACCATGTTGCTTGAGCAAGTCTTGAGTCTGATCAGCCTCACTGGCCTCTCTAAAACCAATCCGTCCCATTCCTGAATCAATCTTGAGGTGGACTGTCAATCCTGCTAGGTCTTCCTCCCTAGATAAGAGTGCTTGAATCCACTCCAGTCCAGCCACTGTCAAGGTGATGTCATATTCTTTAGCTAGAGCAACAGCTTCGATGTCAGAAACTCCTAAAATAAGGATTTTCTTGCTGAGTCCAGCTTGTCTGAGTTCAATGGCCTCATCGATATTCGAAACGCAAAAACCATCAACATCATCTTGAATAGCCGTCGCAACAGCAACAGCCCCATGCCCATAGGCATTGGCCTTGACCACCGCCCACTTGAGCGTTTCTTGAGGGATATGAGCCCCCATTTGCTGAATATTTTGTCGAATAGCTCCCAGATGAATCAGAGCCTTGGTTGGTCTATGTGGACTAGCTTTCATGATTTTCCTCCAAAATGACACTGGCTGTCACAAACTGATCTGTATGGCTGATAGAGAGCCAAATCTTTCCTGAAAATGGTGACTGACTAAAATAAGGGGCCCCACATTCATTGTTCAAGACTTCCAAATCCTGAAAACTGAGCTTGCCAATGCCAGTTCCCATAGCCTTGGAAAAGGCCTCCTTAGCCGACCAGCGACCAGCCAAATATTCGATTTGTCTGCGCCCTTTGAGACTGGTGAAGCGTTCCATTTCCTTAGCTGTCAGCACGCGCTTGGCAAATCCTTCATGTCGTGTAACTGCTCTTTCTATCGAAGCTAATTCCTCAATATCAATTCCGTGTCCAACTATCATTCTCATCAAAAGGAGTTGAGATCCCCCAACTCCATCCTTTTCACTTATTTTGTCAAGGTAGCATAAATCTCTTCTACCAAGGCCTCTGTATTTTCCCAACCTAGGCAAGGATCGGTAATAGAGCAACCAAAGACCTCTGGTTGGTTTTGACGACCATCTGCTAGGTAGGATTCGATCATAAAGCCTCGAACCGTCTTTTTGATTTTCTCATTCCAATCACGATTTTGCAAGGTCTTACGAACCACTCGAATCTGCTCCATATATTGCTTGCCTGAGTTATCATGGTTGGTGTCAATGAGAATAAAAGGATTTTCAAGCCCCAGGGCTTCATAGCGTTCAATGGCATTTAGCAAAGCTTCATAGTAAAAGTTAGGCTCATTTTTCCCATATTCATTAACTGCACCACGAAGGATGACATGGGCCAAGGGATTTCCTGAAGTCTCAACTTCTTGACCATGGAAGAGGAAGGTCTGTTTGTTCTGAGCGGCATAGATGCCATTAAACATGACACTCAGATTTCCAGAGGTTGGATTTTTCATCCCTACTGGTGCATCAATTCCTGAAGCTACAAAACGGTGCTCTTGGTCTTCCACAGAACGAGCCCCCACAGCATGGTAGCTGACCAAATCATCTACCAAGACCAGATTTGACGGATAAAGCATCTCATCAGCTGTCGTCAAACCAGTCTCCGTAATCACGCGGTAGTGCAACTGGCGCACAGCCTGCAAGCCATTAATCAGGCTTGGAGCCTTAGAAGTATCTGGTTGGTGTACCAAGCCTTTATAGCCGTCTCCGTTGGTGCGAGGTTTAGCAGTATAAACCCGCATAACCATGAAAATCTTGTCCGCCACCTTCTTTTGCAAGGCAGATAAACGGCGGGCATATTCCAAGACAGCCTCTTCATTGTCAGAAGAGCAAGGACCAATCACCAAAAGGATCCGGTCATCTTCTCCTGAAATGATGTCTGCCAATTCTCTATCACGACGCTCCTTTAGTCGCAAGGCTTCCGCAGACAATTGGGTTTCTGCTTTGATTGCTTCAATATCGATTTCTTGACCTTTTTCAATAAATGCCATCTTATTCTCCTAGCGTTTGGTAGATTTCTCTGACAAGGGCTTCCGTATTTTCCCAGCCAAGGCAAGGGTCTGTGATAGACTTGCCAAATACTTCTGGTTCGTTTTGACGGCCGTCTTCTAGATAAGACTCAATCATAAAGCCACGAACATACTGCTTGATTTTTTCATTCCAATCACGGTTAATCAAGGTCTGACGGACAATTCGAATTTGGTCCATATGTTTCTTGCCAGAGTTGTCATGATTGGTGTCCACAATGATAAAGGGGTGTTCCAAGCCCATTTTCTCATACTGGGCAATAGTATCCATCAAATTATCATAGTAGTAGTTAGGAATATTCTTACCATACTCATTGGTCGCTCCACGGAGAATGGCGTGCGAAAGCGGATTCCCAGTTGTTTCCACTTCTTTTCCGAGGAAAAGGAAGCTTTGTTTGTTTTGAGCAGCATAAATCCCATTAAACATAACATTGAGATTTCCTGAGGTCGGATTTTTAAACCCAGTCGCAAAATCTGCCCCACTTGCCACAAAGCGGTGTTGCTGGTCTTCAACTGAACGGGCACCAACCGCCATATAAGAAATCAAATCATCTACAAGCGGAAGATTTTCAGGATAAAGCATTTCATCAGCTGTCGTCATACCTGTTTCTGTGATAACACGATAGTGAAGATGGCGAACAGCTTTGATTCCGTTGATGAGGCTAGGGGCTTCTGCCACATTAGGCTGGTGAATCAAGCCCTTATAGCCATCTCCGTTGGTACGGGGTTTGGCAGTATAAACACGCATAACCATAAAGATACGGTCTGCTACTTTTTCTTGTAGAGCTGCCAAACGCTTAGCGTATTCAAGAACAGCTTCTTCATTGTCAGATGAGCATGGACCGATTACCAATAGAATCCGCTGGTCTTCTCCACGTATAATGGCTTCTAGCTCTTGATCACGCTGTGATTTTCTCTCCAAAGCTTGGCCTTCTAATTTTGATAAGGCACGAACTTCTTCAATATTAATTTTAGGACTTTTTGCTGTAAATACCATAACTCATCTCCTTATAAAGCAAACGGATACCAAGTAAAAATTTACTTTTCACAAGGTATCCGCCTCTAAACTATCTCATTTTATTTTCTTTTACCGTGACAGTTTTTAAACTTCTTACCAGAACCACATGGGCAAAGTTCATTCCGTCCAATCTGGCTCAAATCCAAATCTTCAGGCATATTTGCTTGGTGGGCAGCGATATTGCGAGTCGCTGTTGTACTGATATGGTGTTCTGCTTGTGGTCTTTCTTGTTCATGAATTTGTGCTTTCATCATCAAACGTGTCACATCAAACTCAATCGAACCAATCATATCATTAAACATACGGAAACCTTCTGCCTGATACTCAACAACAGGGTTGTTCTGAGCATAGCCACGAAGTCCAACTGCGTTACGCAATTGATCAAGAGCATCGATATGATCTGTCCACTTGTTATCTACCACTCGTAGAATCAAGACTTTTTGGAATTCTTTAACTGCTTCTTCATCGCGTAGTTTTGAAACCTGACTATCGTAAACTTGCAAGGCACGTTGGAAGAGCTCTTCCTTGATAGCCTTATCAGACAAGCCTGACAAGTCTTCCATCGTAATAGAATCTTCTGGAAGCAAGTTGTACTTAGCAAAGTTCAAAATTGCTTCTAATTTTTCATCCTGTTTTGAACGCGCATGACCATCAACGACACGACCAATCGTACGTTTAATCATAGCCTGAATTTCAGGTGCCAAGTCACGGTCTGCAGTGATGACATCATAACGTTGAGCATAGATAATCTCACGTTGTTCACGCATGACATCATCGTATTGAAGGACTTGTTTACGAGTATCGTAGTTATTTCCTTCGACACGTTTTTGTGCCGCCTCAACCTGACGCGTCAACATACGAGACTCAATCGCCTCTTCAGACATGTTCAAGCGTTCAAAGATTCCCTTCAAGCGTTCAGAACCAAAACGTTTCATCAAGTCATCTTCAAGAGATAGGTAGAATTGTGACTCACCTGGGTCTCCTTGACGACCTGAACGTCCACGAAGCTGGTTATCGATACGACGGCTTTCATGACGTTCTGTACCAATAACACAAAGTCCACCTAATTCGCGAACCCCTTCACCAAGCTTGATGTCGGTACCACGACCGGCCATGTTGGTTGCGATAGTAACGGCACCACGTTGACCAGCATTCATGATGATTTGGGCTTCTTTATAGTGGTTTTTAGCATTCAAGACTTCGTGAGGAACGCCAGCTGCGACCAATTTTTTAGAAATATAGTCACTGGTTTCAACCGCTACTGTACCAACCAAGACAGGTTGACCTTTTTGGTAACGAGCCTTAACGTCTTCGACAACCGCCTTAAACTTAGCTTCAATACTTGCATAAAGAAGGTCTGAGTGGTCAATACGTTGAACAGGACGGTTTGTTGGGATTGGAATAACACGAATGTTGTAAATTTCACGGAATTCTTCTTCCTCAGTCTTACCTGTACCCGTCATACCAGACAATTTCTTGTACATACGGAAAAGGTTTTGGTAAGTGATTGAGGCAGATGTCTTGGTTTCATCCTGAATTGGCACACCTTCTTTAGCTTCAATAGCTTGGTGCAATCCATCAGAATAACGACGACCTTCCATGGTACGACCTGTAAATTGGTCAACGATCAAGATTTCTTGCTCTTCGCTCACCACATAGTCAATATCGAGAAGCATGATGTAGTTGGCACGAAGGGCGTTATCGATAAAGTGAGTCAGAGCTACATTTTCGATATCATAGAGATTTTCAAGTTTGAAGTAGCTTTCAGCCTTGTCAATCCCTGAATCAGACAAACCAATAGTCTTAGACTGCACATCGATGATGTAGTCGTCTTTATCCAAAGATTTTACATAGTGGTCTGCCATGTGATACAACTGACTAGTTTCAACTGCATTAGCACCTGATACGATCAAAGGTGTACGCGCCTCGTCAATCAAGATAGAGTCAACCTCATCGACCAAGGCATAGTTAAGCGGACGTTGTACCATGTTTTCAGCGCGAACGACCATGTTATCACGAAGATAGTCAAATCCGATTTCTGAGTTGGTTGAGTAAGTAATATCACACTCATAGGCTTCTTTTTTCTCCATTGGAGATTTGGCAGCCAAGTTAATCCCTACTGACAAACCAAGCCAAGAGTACAATTCACCCATCTCAGTCGCGTCACGTTCTGACAGGTATTCATTGACCGTAACTACGTGGACCCCTTTACCTGAAAGGGCATTGAGGTATACGGGCATGGTCGCAGTCAAGGTTTTCCCTTCCCCTGTACGCATCTCTGGCACGTCACCATGGTGAAGAACGATTCCCCCCATGACCTGAACCTTATATGGGAAGAGACCTAGGACACGTTTGGCACCCTCACGGACAACCGCAAATGCTTCATAAAGCAATGAATCCAGTGATTCTCCATTTTGATAACGTTCTTTAAATTCAACTGTTTTTGCTTTTAGTTGGTCATCAGTCAAAGCAGCCATTTGGTCTTCGTATTTGAAAACCTTGTCAGCCATCTTTTCTAGACGACGGATTTCTCCTTTATCATTTTCGATAATTGTTTTTAAAATATTAGCCATGTTTTTCCTTACTTTAAATTCCGAATATTTTAGAATGTTCTTTTAATTTTAGCACAATTACTGATTATTTTCAAGGAAGAATCCCCATTTTGAAAAGGAAAAAGAGGCTAGTTTCCAAGCTAACCTCTCTGACTTTTATGTTGGTTTAATTGCCAAAAATTGGCAAAATCGCAAATAGGATAAATAGATTAATCCAAAGAGAAAAACAGCAGATCAATCCAAAAACAAAGAGACTGACTTTCTTGGACAGCAAGGCCATCAAAATCGACAGAATTCCAAAAACTAGCAAGACTTTCTGTATGCTGAAGAGGTCAATCTTCCCCCCCAGAATCGGACTGCCCCAAGGAAGAAAGAAGAAAGCAATCCAGATCAACAGAACTAAACCAATATAAACCTTGGAATAGCGTGTAATAAATGATTTTAGATTCAACATCCTATAGCTCCAATCGTTTCAAAATAAACTCTGATAGCATCCGCAACCCATAAGGCACTTTCTGGTATCCAACGTCTGTTAACTTTTATAAAATCGACTAACTGACGATTACACTCACAATTAGCTCCAATACCAGCTCCCCACTTGTAACATCTATCATGATTTTGGCAACCTTGATCCAAAACGTCTACCACAGGTAAAGTAAATCCTTCCCCGTCGTAACCAGGACCACAGTAATTCCCGTGAACAGGCAATCCTGCCTTAAAATATTTAGCAGGTGTAAACGTATTTGAACTATAGTCTTCGCTTATTGTCTCTACCAATAAACCCATGTCAATTACATCTTTCGCTTGTTTATCTTGAACCGCTTTATCATAATCAAAATAAATCCTATCTTTATCTTTTACAAGATAACTCTTCAACAATTCTCCGTTACGAAAACTTCTATCGCTAACTTCCAAAGAGTTTAAGTTATCATGTGAATTAGAGTCTGCAAAAACATTTTTTTCAGCAAATAAAAGTAAAAAGGCAGATAAAGCAACTAAACAAATTTTAACGATAGTTTTCATGACTACTCCTCCTAATAAACATAAGTTATAAGCTAAATACACAAACAATATTTTTACCAAAAGAAAGTTAATTTTTGGTAAATGTACTAAATACACATAAACTTAAAGCTTGTCAAATGAGTTTAAGAAATACATGTTTTATATTATTCTAACAGATGATATTTCATATCTTCTCCTCCTTATCTATAAGCTATAAAATATTTAAGTTTGGCTATAATAAAACTACAAAAAATAAGTACGTCAAACTTAACTAAAGAATATAAATAACACATCAATTAGTCACTCCCAAAACCATATATCAAACCATGGTATTAAAGGCTCCCAATCATTACAATATATAACAAAATTAAGTGAATCTTCTATTTCCATGACTTTTTCCCTTCTTTTTGATATAATAATACCACCTTTTTTCTACGTTTTTTATAAATGTAGAAAATATTCACATTTTTCTAGGAGGATAAATATGAGATGGGATTATGGACAAATTTTTAAAGAAATTCGAAAGTCAAAAGGATTGACCCAACAAGATGTATGTGGACAAGTCATACATAGGACAACTCTAACAAATATTGAACACGGTAAAGTTATTCCCAGTTTTGAAAACATGGTATTTCTTCTTGAACAAATTGATATGAGCTTAGCAGAATTCAAGTATATATGCAACGAATACCACCCTAGTGAAAGACGAGATATTATTATAGAGAGCCAAAATCCATCTATTCTTCAGGATACTAGAAAAATGGTTAAACTTACTGAGAAATGTCAAAAATATCTTATGACACATCACGATGTTCCTATTCAAAACATCTATCGTCATACAAAAATTGTCACAGAGTTACAAACCAAAGGATTCAAAAACAACCACGTCTTGAAAGATTTGTCTGAAGAAGTTTGGGACTATCTTGAACCTATGGATACATGGTACATTAGTGATTTGAAATTGCTAGGAACCATTCTCTTTTTCTTTCCTTCAGAAAATCTTCCCCTTCTTATTGATAGAATTATGAAAACCATCGAGAAATATAAATACTTCCGAGAAACAAAAGTATTTTTATCATCTTTTTTAGCCAATCTCTCCACTGTATATTTTCAACATCATTTATTCAAAGAATGTGAAACAATCACCCTACAACTTTTGGTATTAGCAGAAGAATTAAAAATATACGATATTCTTGGATTTTCTCAAGTACGCTTGGGAATACTACAACATAACTCCGATTTGATTCATAAAGGAATAACTTTATTACAATTAACTAAAGAAGAGGCATTAGTTAAATTACTCGAAAAAGAAATTAATGATTTTTCAAACCTATAATTTGTAATAACTCTCATCATTTTATTATAGTATATTGGAATAGAATGCAAACAAATTGATTAGGGAATTTAAAGCAATTTATACCAGTGATTTAGCACTTGTATTGTATTATTCCAGATTCATTCTACTATACAAGACGAACACTTCTCTCAGGTTTCATAATCAAAATAAAAACGACTGTATCTATAGCCGCATAAATAAATCATAGATACAGTCATTTTTTAGTTCCTACCCCTTTCTTTATTCACGCCTTTAGACTTCCCTAGTTCTCGTCTCAAGCGAAGCATTTTTTTGAAACAGAAATAAGTTGACCTATTCAGACCAATAGCTAGCAGAATAAAAAGAAACCAAATGCCCCATAACTTGATATCTGTCACATTTCTCAAGACGATATTGAAAAACAGAACTGAAACAACTGTCCAAGCAAGGCTAAAAAGAGCATAGAGGGGGATGTAAAACCAGTAAAAATAGTAAAAAATTGGGAAAAATTTACTATTTCTGTTGGTCTTTTCAATCCAGTTATCAAAATAAAAGTAAGGTGCTAAAAATAAGAATTTAAACAAATGTTTCATCACCACCCCCCTCTATTTGATAGCGTTTTCTTTACCTTCATTCTATCAAAAAAATCTGGAAATGTCATTCCAGATTCTACTTTTTTATTTACGTTTTCTTGCGATGAGATGGATTGGTGTTCCTTCAAAGACAAAGGCCTTGCGGATTTGATTTTCCAAGAAACGCAGGTAAGAAAAGTGCATGAGTTCTTCTTCGTTGACAAAGATAACAAAGGTTGGTGGTTTGGTTGCCACTTGGGTTGCATAGAAAATCTTAAGGCGTTTTCCTTTGTCTGTTGGTGTTGGGTTGATGGCAATGGCATCCATGATGACATCATTCAAGACAGCTGATGGAATACGTGTGTTTTGACTTTCGCTGATTTGCTTAATCATTTCAGGAAGTTTGTGGAGACGTTGCTTAGTCAAAGCTGATACAAAGATAATCGGGGCGTAAGGCAGATATTGGAACTGCTCACGGATATCTTCTTCCCAGTTTTTCATGGTGTGGTTGTCTTTTTCAAGCGTATCCCACTTGTTGACCACGATAATCATTCCTTTACCAGCTTCATGGGCAAATCCTGCGATACGCTTGTCGTATTCACGAATGCCTTCTTCCGCATTGATGACCATTAAGACCACATCTGAACGGTCAATAGCTCGCATGGCACGCATGACAGAGTATTTCTCGGTATTTTCATAAACCTTACCAGACTTACGCATACCAGCCGTATCAATCATGGTAAACTCTTGACCATCTGTATCTGTAAAGTGGGTATCAATGGCGTCACGAGTTGTTCCAGCAACAGGACTGGCAATGACACGGTCTTCTCCCAAGATAGCATTGATCAAGCTTGATTTTCCAACGTTGGGACGACCAATCAAGCTAAACTTAATGACATCTGGATTTTCTTCTTCATAGTCATTTGGAAGATTTTCTACGATAGCGTCTAGCACATCCCCTGTACCGATCCCATGGACAGATGAGATAGGCAATGGTTCACCCAAACCGAGGGCATAAAAATCATAGATATCATTTCGCATCTCAGGGTTGTCCACCTTGTTAACCGCGAGGATAACTGGTTTGTGGGTCTTATAAAGCTTACGGGCTACGTATTCGTCTGCATCGGTAATCCCTTCCTTACCAGACACGACAAAGACGATAACATCTGCTTCTTCCATGGCAATTTCTGCCTGGTGCTTGATTTGTTCCATGAAAGGAGCATCGACATCATCGATTCCTCCTGTATCAATCATGCTAAAAGAACGATTGAGCCACTCCCCCGTCGCATAGATACGGTCACGTGTCACTCCTTCGACATCTTCTACAATGGAGATTCGCTCACCAGCGATCCGATTAAATAGGGTTGATTTCCCAACATTGGGACGTCCTACAATGGCAATAGTTGGTAGGGCCATAATTTCTCACTTTCTACAATAACTTCTTCTGTTCAAGATTTTTTCTAGTTGAGCTTGGTTCTGCTTGACCAAACTGTTCTGCTAGACGCTGACTCCAGCTTGTGGTCGCACGCGCCCCAGCATAGTCAGCCTGTACACGGTCATAAGCCTCAATCACATCAACTGTTTGTTCCTGATATTCTTCCTCAAAAACCACCTGATGCAATGGCAAGCGAGGTTTGACTTCATGTTCTTCATTTGGTAAACCTAGTGCCATCCCAAAGACAGGATAAGTGTAGTCAGGCAAGTTAAAGAGCTCTGCCACTTCTTCTGACTTGTATCGAACCAAGCCAATGATGACACCTCCATAGCCCAAGCTTTCAGCTGCCAGCAAGGCATTTTGTCCAGCAAGAGACGCATCAACTGAACTAATCAAGAGGCCTTCTACACCTTGAGGTTGGAATGAATCCGTATGGAGTCGTGCTCCTTTTTCTGCACGGTTCAAATCTCCGACAAAGAGAAGGAAAACAGCAGACTGGCGAATAGCTTCTTGAGGCACCAATTCATACAAGGCATCTTTCTTCTCTTGACTTCGTACCACGATCACAGAGTAGGATTGGAAATTCTTCCAAGACGAGGCCATTTGGGCTGCTGTCAGGATTTCAGTCAAGTCTTCCTGAGGAAGGGCTTGCTCCTTAAATCTGCGCACTGAAGTGTGAGCCTTCATTAATTTGATTGTTTCTGTCATCGACGGTTTACTCCTTCTAAACGAGTCTCCTCAGCCAAATAACGGATGCGTTCCATGACGCGTCTGGCTTCCCAGGTTTCGTCATTTCCATGCTTCCCTTTAGCGAAATGCTGCTCCAATTCTTCAAAGTTGAAGTTGGAGGTGAAAAAGGTCGGTAAATTTTCCTGCATCCGATATTGAAGAATGACTTGCAGGATTTCATCACGTACCCAAGCTGTTGATTGCTCGGCACCAATGTCATCTAAAATCAGGACTTCAGACAGTTTTATCTCATCTACCAAAGTCTTGACATTACCATCACCAATAGCATTTTTGACATCAATGACAAAACTAGGATAGTGGAGGAGAGTGGATGAAACACCACGTTTTTCTGACAAATCATGGGCTAGGGCAGCCACCATGAAACTTTTACCCACACCAAAGTCTCCATATAGGTAAAGACCTTTTCGAATAGCTGGATATTGCTCCACGAAGGCTAATAGCTTTTCAAAAACTGGCAAGCGCCCCAAATCATCCAAGTCAACTTGAGCTAAACTAGCTTGCTTGAGACTGGCTGGCAGATTGATTAACTTGAGACGGTTCTTAATAGCCGCTTCTTTTTCCGCTGCGATTAGTTCAGGAGTTTCTTCGTAAGAAACGTCCGCATAGCCATGATTCATAACCAAAATCGGCTTGTATCCTTTGGCAATATAATCCGTATCCCCACGGAGAAACTTGTCACGCTCGGTGATGTACTGATTAAACTTGGAAATGCTGCGATTTAATTCCTCTGGAGTAAGGGATTCTTGCTGGATAAAGGCCGCAACATCAGGGTCCTTCATGATTTTCTGGACCAAATCTTGATAATGAAAACGGCTAGGTTGACGTTTGAGTACGTCTCCGACACTTTCCATCTAATCTCCTCCTTTTTCTAATCGAGCTAATAGTTCTTGTTTCTTACGTTCTAGTTCCAGACGAGTTTC
Organism: uncultured Streptococcus sp.; assembly: GCF_963516515.1. GTDB lineage: Bacteria > Bacillota > Bacilli > Lactobacillales > Streptococcaceae > Streptococcus. The sequence continues at coordinate 21,134 of NZ_CAUQCJ010000004.1, forward strand.
CTCGCTGGTTTCATTCTTATAATCTGGATTGCTCCACTTGGGTACATTGGACTTGGCAGGACTCTGTTTACTGCCTTTTTGAGCCTGGCTCTTCTGCCCTCGCTCACGGATGCGCAAGACTGCCTCTTCTGCCGAATGAATCTTTTGATAGGCGTAATCATTGGCTACCTTCATGGCATATTTCTCATTGATATTTGCCGAATCTACCTTATTAAAGGTCAATAAGAGAATGATATTGATGACTTCGTCCAGCAAACCCAAGCCAGACATCTGTTGCAAAAGTTCTCTTTCTGTTTGGGTAATACTTGCCTTACGAGTTTGCTTGATTTCTGCTAAGAACTGCAGGGCAGTTTTACTTTTAGCCTCTTTGATAATGGTTGCTTCCTTAGGATTAAAGTCAGAGGAAACAGGTTTTTGAGCAATTTTTTCCCGCATGCGTTTGGTTGAAATAACCTGGGAAACAGCTGTTGACTTGGCCAATTGATAGGTTTCAAACCAAGTCCATTTCTTCTCCTCAGCAATGGCAAAGAGGTTTAAGACATCGGACTGCTCATCCGCAAAACGAAGCCCATCTCGAGCCATAAGCTGACGAAAATGGTCCAAGTCAAAATCGTTGGCCACTTTCTTCTTGAGACCAAGGTCTTCTTGACTTCCTAGTTCTGCCAAGTCTGGAAAGACTTGATTGAGTGAGACAGGTATTTCTTCTCCCTCAGCACTCTCAACTTTCAAATCCTCCACAGCTGCATCACCAATCTTTTTCTCCAAAAGTCTGCGATAAACAGGATGCTCCAAGAAATCTTGACTCGAAAGAGGAGCATGGAGGGCTAGCTGATAAACGTCCCCCTTTTGATAGAGGGTCAAGAGATTAAAAGCAGATAGGATTTTCAAGGATTTTAAAAGTCTGTCCATCCCAAAATTGAGATGATTGAGAATGCTTGAAAAGAGGTATTCCTTTCTGCCATTATCCCAAAAACTAATCGTATAAAGATAAAGGCTCAGTGCCTCCTGACCGATAATCGGGAGGTAGCACTGTACCAGAGATGAGGTATCTTGCGACACCCGATTATTCTTTAGATAAGAAAAACGGTCAATTGGCTTCATTTATCTTTCCTTTTTCTTTTTAGAGGACTGGGTGATTTGTTGGAGCAGGCTCTCTAACTCACTGACATCCTTAAAACTACGATAGACACTAGCAAAACGTACGTAGGTAATCTCATCCAATTCAGCCAACTCCTCCATGACGAGTGAACCAATGTCCTCACTTTGAATTTCATTTTCATTTCGACCACGGAGTTTCTGTTCGATACGATTGACTACCATGTTGATTTCATCACTTGACACAGGACGTTTCTGGGCTGAGCGGATAATTCCATTAAAGATTTTATCTCTGGAGAATTGTTCCCGTGTGCCATCTTTTTTAACAACCACTAAGGTTCTTTCTTCTACTCGTTCGTAGGTTGTAAAACGGTGCTGGCATTCGTCGCACTCACGTCTTCTACGAATAGTGTTCCCTTCTTCTGCTTGGCGACTATCGATAACACTTGACTTGGTAGCCCCACATTTTGGACAACGCATCCTTTCCCTCCTTATCGTTTTCTTTTCATTATACCATTTTTTAAACGATTCCCAAAACAATTCTTCTTTTTGCTTGACAAGTTTTTTGTTTTGTTGTATTATTTAATTAAGACAAAAGGATAAGAGAAAGGAGACCAAGATGTCCTGGACATTTGACAACAAAAAACCCATCTATTTACAGATTATGGAGAAAATCAAGCTTCAGATTGTTTCCCATACACTGGAACCCAATCAACAACTTCCAACCGTGAGAGAGCTAGCTAGCGAGGCTGGTGTCAATCCAAACACCATCCAAAGAGCCTTGTCAGACCTTGAACGAGAAGGATTTGTCTACAGCAAGCGAACAACTGGACGATTTGTGACTGAGGATAAGGAACTGATCACCCAATCGCGCAAACAATTATCAGAAGAAGAATTGGAACACTTCGTTTCCTCCATGACCCATTTTGGCTATGAAAAAGAAGAACTACCAGGCGTAGTCGGAGATTATATTAAAGGAGTTTAAGCCTATGTCATTACTAGCATTTGAAAATGTATCCAAATCTTATGGAGCAACACCAGCCCTTGAAAATGTTTCTCTTGACATCCCAGCTGGAAAAATTGTTGGTCTCCTTGGCCCAAACGGCTCAGGAAAAACAACCCTGATTAAACTAATCAATGGCCTCTTACAACCAGATCAAGGACGTGTCCTTATCAATGACATGGACCCAAGCCCAGCAACCAAGGCCATCGTGGCTTATTTGCCGGATACGACCTATCTCAATGAACAAATGAAGGTCAAAGAAGCCCTAACCTACTTCAAGACCTTCTATAAAGATTTCAATCTTGAACGCGCCCATCATCTACTTGCAGACCTAGGTATTGATGAAAATAGTCGCCTCAAGAAACTGTCAAAAGGAAACAAGGAAAAGGTACAACTGATTTTGGTTATGAGCCGTGATGCTCGTCTCTATGTTCTGGACGAACCCATTGGTGGAGTAGACCCTGCTGCTCGTGATTATATCCTCAATACCATTATCAACAACTACTCCCCAACTTCTACCGTTTTGATTTCTACCCACTTGATTTCTGATATCGAGCCAATCTTGGATGAAATTGTCTTCCTCAAAGACGGAAAAGTCGTCCGTCAAGGAAATGTAGATGATATTCGCTATGAGTCAGGTGAATCCATTGACCAACTCTTCCGTCAGGAATTTAAGGCCTAAGCAAAGGAGATTATTATGTTTTGGAATTTAGTTCGCTACGAATTTAAAAATGTTAACAAGTGGTATTTAGCCCTCTACGCAGCCGTGCTCGTTCTTTCAGTCCCCCTAGGAATGCAAGGACACTACTATAATTATATATCTTTCAAAGATAGCCAACCTTTCCTATTTATCTTTCTGGCTCTCGTCTTTGGCGGCTTGATAATTACACTTTGGATTTCAACCATTTTCTTGATTATCAAACGCTTCAAAGGTAGTGTCTATGACCGCCAAGGCTATCTGACTTTGACCTTGCCAGTTTCTGAGCACTATATCATCACAGCTAAATTAGTCGGAGCCTTCATCTGGTCTATACTTAGCTCGGCTGTACTGGCTCTAAGTGCTTTTCTTATTGTGACTATAACGGTTCCAGATTGGATGTCACATTATGACTGGTTCCCACTTGTAGGAACATACCTTCCTCAACTCTCTCTTGTGGGGTTATCCTTCCTACTAAATACTATTTCTGGAATCCTCTGCATTTACTTAGCCATTTCCATTGGACAACTGTTTAATGAATACCGTACCGCACTTGCTGTTGCAGCCTACATTGGTATCCAAATCGTCATAGGATTTATTGGAGTTTTCTTCAATACCAGTACTAACTTCTATGTCAATTCACTTGCAGGATTTAATGATAATTTCTATATGGGAGCAAGTACATCCATTATCGAGGAACTCATTTTCATAGCTATCTACTACCTCGGAATCTACTATATCTTGAAAAACAAGGTTAATTTGCAATAGTTTCAAAATCAAAAAGGATAACATCTCATCGCAGAGAGGCTATCCTTTTTCTTTTATCTCATTTTCTATCTAACTTTATTTAAAAAACAAATCCTTTTAAATCTGATTTAAAGGTCTTGTTTAATTTCTCTATTGTGTCACTGTCATTATATTCTTTAAATATTCTCATAGCTTTGGAACATTCTTTTTTGCCTAACTCTACTTGATTCGTTTTTATGAGATAAATACCTTTTAAAAAAAGCAAATAAGTCTTTTCAAAATAATATCCTTGTCTGGTCAGTAAATTTTCTAAATCATCTATAAAAAATTGAGCGCTATCTAACAAATTATTTTTTAATAATAATTCTAAATTAAATAAATATAAAGGAATTACTCTATGTGTGCCCATATCTGTTTTTAAAAAATGTCGTGTTTTCTTGATTACCACTCTATATAGTAAGCTTATGGTTTTAGTGTTCATAAAAGACACCGAATTATAAAAAATTTTTAGTTCATACTCCATCCAATTATCTACAGAAAGCAAATACTTTATTAGTTCATTACATTTAGATGCATTGTAAGGAAGGTTTGCAAGGCGATTAATCTGTTGTTCAGCAATCAACTTTATGTGACAATTGCATAAACTTTTTTCCTGCTTTTGTTTTAGTTCTATTTTCTTTATTAGTTCTTGTAACAAAACGATATCTGAAGAGTTCACAGCATGCTCTAGTTCTTCAAAAAAACATTCTTTTTTGGAATAATAGCAATGAACTAATTCTTCAAATTCCGAAAATGATATCCCCAGGCGATTTAACAACATGTAAAAATGATCAATAGATAATTTGGTAATCCCATTTTCGAAACGAGAAATAGTTGATTCACTAATCTTATCACAAGCTAAATCTTTAAGACGAAAATTTTTTGAAATACGAATATCCTTTAAAACTGCTCCAAAATTTTCCATACTATTCCTCTTCCATTTCTGCAAAAAATAAAACCTGTTTTTTTATTTATGATATGATTATATCAAAAATAAAACAGAAAGGACAATATGATTATGAAAAAAATTTTATTGCCATCAGTTGCTTTATTGAGTCTATAGCAGTAAATAATCCAGTTTCTGCTCAAGAATCATCCTCTCAAACGACTTATAGTAAGTCAAGTGGAAGTTGGATAAAATCTGGTAGCCGTTGGTGGTATAAACATTCTGACGGTTCTTATACTACAAATGGATGGGGAAAAATAGGTGACACCTGGTACTATTTTGATAGTGAAGGTTGGATTAAAGAATCTGGGAACTGGTATTATTTAAATACTAGCGGTGCCATGCAAACTGGACTACAGACTATCAATGGAAAACAATACTATATCTAGCAGTAGTGATATGCAAGTTGGTTGGCACAATATTAGAGATGATACTTATTTCTTTGCCACTAGTGGGGCAAGACAAACGATTAATCGCCGTGCTTTAGTTCTTGGTGAAACATCAACGAGAGCAGTACCTATTGAAGACGTTAATGCTATGGAAAAGGCTTTTAGTAACCAAAACTTTAGCGAAGTTGTTCGGTTCCCAGATAAAACAAAAGCTGAGATTATTGCAAAAATGGAAGAACTTTTCAAATCTTCTAGCGAAAGCGATGTGAACTACCTTTACTTTACTTGCCATGGAGGAAAAGACGGGACGATAGCCATTGGTAGCGATAAAACATCCTTTTCAGGTTGGGAATTAGCATCTATACTGAAACAATATAAAGGTAAGTTTGTGGTTATGCTAGATTGTTGCTATTCAGGAACAATTATAGATGTAGGTAAATCAGATGAAAAGGCCGTCTCCAAGTCTGAAGAAAGATTTGATGAACAAGCATTTTTGGCAGGATTCTCAACAGGAAATCTAGCAAGTAAGAATGGTGAAATGCTTGACTCTAAATTCCTCGTACTATGTGCCTCTTGGAAAGGTGAAAAATCGTATAGTGCAGTCGGAGTAGGTAGTCTTGCCACCAGATACTGGGCAATGGGTACAGGTTGGGATTCACTTCAAAATAGAATGATTTCGCCTATGGCAGACACCAATACTAACGGAAAAATCACTTTAGAGGAACTGTATCAATACTCTTATCCTCTAGTCCTTGAAGATGCATCAAAAATTCGCGAAGAGCAACATGTATCAGTTTATCCTAAAAACAGTCAATTTGTTTTATTCCAAAAATAAGGAGTTAAGAAAATGAAAGTATCAAAAAAAATCACATTATTTGGTTTGTCTTTAGCTGGTCTAGCCTTACTGGCTTTCCCTCATTCAGGGCAGGCATTTGAGCTTAAAGAAGAATGGGTTATTAAGGGTGATGTTTGGTATCAAGATGGCAAAATTCTCCGATTTGACAATGGACATGAAGTAGATATCAAAGTATTGGATTTGCCAAAAACTGAGAAAATCGAGTGGACGGTCAATCTCAATGGTCAAGATCAAACTGTCAATTTCCTAGGTCAAGAAAAGGACAAGTCTATGATGGGTGTAGAGGGGCGTTACCTGAATTTCTATGTACCTTATGGCTATAGAGGGGATATCAAGGTCGAGGCCAAGAGCGGAAATGAAGTAAAGACCTGGTCCACTAAAGTAGTAGATGATGTATATAATGACGGTGGAAAGAGTGGTTACTTCCGTATTGACGAATCAAATGATCAACACACCTACCTTGATGCAAAATGGGACTATCAAACCAAGACCTACACTGCCACTTTACCAGAGACTGTCAATGGTCAAAAAGTATTTGCTTGGGCAGACGACTATGTAGAATTGAAACTTCAAAAACCAGGAGTTATCAGTCATTCCTACAGGGGGGCAGGAGCCTTCAAAATACTTTATCCGATTGTAAAAGCAGAAAGTTGGCTAAAAAAGAATTACAGTGAAAGCTGGTACTATCAAAAACAAGGGCAATTAGTTCAAAATGCTTGGGTTAAGGACAAGGGAACTTGGTACTTTATGAATGATAAAGGAGTCATGTTCAATCAAACTTGGCTCTATCAAGGTGGCAACTGGTATGCCTTTAAATCATCAGGAGCTATGATTTCAGCTGATTGGTTATATGATAACGGCTCTTGGTATTACCTAAAAGATTCAGGTGCTATGGCAACAGGATGGGTGAAAGATAGTGGCTCTTGGTATTATCTAAACAACTCAGGTTCTATGACGACTGGTTGGGGCAAAGATGGCGGTCAGTGGTACTATCTTGATTCAACTGGTAAGATGCTTCACAATACCTACACACCTGATGGTTACTATGTAGATGCCAGTGGCGCTTGGAAATAATCTAAAGTATACATTTTATTCCATCGGTTATTAGTGTACCTACTCAAACTAAATGTTATCAGAGCTACAAAAAAACTAGATAATAATAATAATAATACGAAAAGCGAATCGAAACAACAAATTCTGTTTTGTTCGCTTTTTGTGTTCTATTCGAGAAATTATGGAAAAGAACCTCTCCTACTTATTAGACTTTTATTCAATCTAAATTGAATATTCTATAGAAAATTAAATGCGTTATACCAAACAATGTTTCTTTGTTTTTTATCTCTTTATCATCCACTATAAAATTAGTGAAATACTAATTTTTATGATATACTAGCGATAATAAATAGTTATCATTAGGAGATTTATAAAATTGAATATTTGGCAATATCTAAAACCCAAAAATGATAAAACTTTTGAAGTATTAGCACTAAAATATGTTGAAAAAGTTTATCCCAGTGAGAGAAATTGGACCCCAACAAAAGAAACTCGTGATGGAAATAGAGATGCGCAGGTCGTCTTTTTTATAGAAGACGGCCAATTTATTAGATGGTGGATGGAAGCAAAATATACCTCCAAAGAAAAACTATCTCGGTATCGTCTTGATGCGACTATTGTCACTTCTATCTTACAAAAAAATGTTAAAAAATATTTCTTTGTTACTAATTCGAATATTTCTACTGAGAATATTATTAATATAAAAACTGCAATTACCGAAATTTCTCCCGAAGCGGTTGTACATTTTATAACTAAAACAAATCTAGAAAGTTGGTTAAAACGTAATCCCAAATATATCAAAGAATTTTTTTCTTCTAATATCTCAGAAAAAGATATTGATATATCAGAAATTGAAACTACTTCAACTAGATTTGTTGAAGTGACCACGATAAATTCCTATGCCATTCGAAACCCCAATTTTTCAGTAGACTACCTGTCGTACAATACACGCTATCGATTGTCCTTTTCATTTTTTTCTTACAATGATGACATAATAGAAATTTTACCTAACAATATAGGAACATATCCCTGGAGAATTGTTGGCACATCTTCTCTTAAGGAGATTCCGGTAAATTCTGGTGAAAATCATATTCAAATAGAATTTCAAATAGTTCCTGACGATAGGTATGATGCTTCACCCAATGGTAGCCAGAATAATTCTTTTATTTACGAAAAAAATCAAGACAGTTATTCCATCTATCATTTTTTCGATGTATGTAAGAAATCTAATAGTACCAAAATTTCAATTCTTAGTCCTAAGCATTTTACTTTAATAAAAAATACTGTTATGAAACCTATTTATATAAAATCACAAGAGAATGTCAGACAGAGATTGGAAGAAAATTGTAAAACAACTAGGAATCATACTAAAACTACTCAGATTTTTTCAATTATTTCTCCCTATAAATATGGAAAAAGCTATCTAGTCAAAAATTATTTTTCATCACCTACTATTCAGCAATTCCCCAAAATATTTATATCATTTTCATCGGATGATGTCTGCAATTTGGAAAATTTAGTTCAGCTAGTGCATTTTATTTTGTTCCCGTTGCTACACGATCTGGTCATCAAAGAAGATTATCCAACTCCTCTCAGTAGTTCCTTAAAATCATTTATACAACAGTATCAAGCTAAAAATTACGAAGCACTTTTTAGATATTTTCAATCAGACATTCTAACGGACTTTTTTCAGCAATTTAAGGAAACTCAAATCTTTAAATTAGTTATTGTAGAAAACTTTCAATTTTTATCAAACGAATACAAAGAATTTTTTGAACATATAATTCAAGCTTGCTATAATGAAGATTACAATATTTTCTTTGTCGTTACTTCAACAAATCCATTAACTTTTCCAAAAGATGTCATTCACATATCAGAAGTATTATCCCTGGACGGAATAAACCCAATCTATGAACCATTAAAAGAATCCATTAAGAATATAAAACAATTACAGGACTTAAATACTTTTCTTATCTTAAAACTCGAACCCGCTAAACTATTAATTCATTTCAGTAGCAACGAGAATATTAAAAGTTTTGAAGATTTAAGCAAAGAGGAACTTGAAGTAGTAAAGTCTGTTTTCTTGAACTATAGTCTCCCACCAAATGATATTCAAATATATAGCGAAGCAACAATATCTTTATTGGAAAAAAATTTTCTAGGTTTTGACATCAACCAACAACTAGTACCATTCTCTTCTAATTTATTAGAGGAGTTCTTGAACTGGATTATAGACAATGGGAATGAATTATTTATCTCTGAAAATATAAATTTCAATCATCCTCTCCAAGAAATATTTGTCTCCTTATTTATAGATAAGAATAGAGAAAAAAGTCAAGAAGCAATTGCTACGCTTCAACAATATTTTTCTCATCAAGAATATCATTCAATTTACTATCTCCTTCGCAAATTTAAAGGGGGAGACAACTACATGAGGTTGTTCTATAGATTTCAAAATGATTATTATTTACTGCACTATTTTTTTGCAATGGCTAATGCAAATGTTGGGCAAGATAGTAGTGGATCTGCAGAATTTTTAAAACTTTTCAATATACTTGATGAAAAATTAAAATATAATAGTGAATCTGAAATTTTTTTAAATATTATATTAAATGTAGTCTATGAAATAATCAATAGTGATTATGAAAACTATCGCTTAGAACAATTTCGAAAACATAGCAAGAAGTTCCATAATTTGTTATCCTATCGTAATGTAAATCATGATCAAGTTCAGACGATTAAATCTAACCAAAAATTTTTGGAGGCTCTGATTAAAACAGAGAACACCTTAGCACTAGATTGTAAGCTCTTAGAAGAATTTATGAACTATTCAAAAATAGATGAATATGGAAAAATTTACACCCAACGCCTTGCGAGAATCTTTTATTCAAGTAATATAACACTTGCCAAAGAAATTTTATTTCAAATTGAACCTATTTCAATTGATAAATATAATTATTTTTTAGAAATAGAGAAATTATTTATAAAATTTTTAGAGAATCCTAAGCAAGAACAATTCTTAATTATCCTACAGAAAGTTAGTATCTTAAAAAAGGACTACCTTAACGACTATAAAAAGTATATTCTCGGATTGGTAGCTGGAGCTATCATTTTAGATGATCAAACAACTCTTAAAAACTTAATCAAAGAAATCTACGATTCGGGGAAACGTCCCTACAGGGCTCGTCAACAACTATTTTTTGCTAACATATTTAATTATTTAGAATTAGTCCAAAATAATCAATATCTAGAAATTGAAAACAAATTGAGATTAATTGATAGTTCCCCTCTTCCTAATCATTATAAAAATATTAATTTACACAATCTTAAACTAAGTTGTTCACCAGCTCATGTTGAATTTTATTTAGGTGGTGAGCTGAAAGATAATACGTTTTATTTTGATGCTCGTTCAATATGGTAAGGGAGTCTAATTATTAATACAGTAAAGTAAAGTGATTACGTTCGAATACTCCATATACCTATTCTAGCGTAGTCATTTCAATTTTTAAATAATAAAATATATTTTTCCCATATGATTTCCAATGAATTGCCAACACATTTTTATTAGGAATCATATGGGATTTTTAAATACAAAAATTACAATATATTTACAAAATACTTTCCTGATATTAGGATTAATTTAATAGAACATGTAGAACAATTTATGTTTATAGTATATTTGTATCAATGATGTAAGGTTGAATGTGCATTCTAAGTTTTTCTGCTGAAATAGAGGCAAGATACTCATCTAAGTTAATTTGCTGTAATAAATTTTTAACAATAAAAGTCATTTCAGCTTTTTTAATATTTTCATCACTACAAAATTCATTAATTTGTCTAATGATTAGGTTCATAAAATGTTCACAAAAAAGATAGAAGCTTTTCTTATAAATTTCAAAATAATTATTGTTTTCTAAATACACTTTAATTTCTTTCAAAATGAATAACATATCTTCGCTATTTTTGTGTTCAAAAGATTGGACAATTGACCCCTTACGTCGATAATGAAAGTAAGTTGCCTCAGGAATACAAATTAATTTAGAAGCTGCAAGCATCGTCTTAATACTGAATAGTAAATCTTCAAATTTACGATTCTCAGGAAAAAATATATTATTGTCAATTAAAAATTGACGTAGGTAGATTTTATTAGTTGTTGATGGAACTATGTTTACATCAAAGTTATATTCTTTCGCCATTACCTTTATACTCTCTTCAGATCCTAATTGTAGCAAAGTATTATACTTACACTTGTAGATTATATCCTTTATGTCGTCGTATTCACGTTTTAAAGTAAACATTCCAATTTCAGATGCACATTGCTCCATATATGTTAGACCTTTTTCTAAATAATCGTAGGAAATCCAGTCATCACTATCTATAAAGCATATGTATTTTCCACGAGCCATCCTTAGTCCTAAATTTCGGGCTCCTCCTGCTCCTAAACTTTTCTTAGAATAAAAATAATGAATATCATATTTTTCTGATAAAAATTCTGAAGGTTGCTTTGAGGCATCGTCAATAATGATGACTTCATACCTATCTCTAGAAAGCGTATTGATTTTGATAGAATCTAAACATTTCATTATTTGATCTTCGGTATCTTTCATTGGAATAATAATTGTAATATCCATAACTTTCTCCTAATGATAACTATTTATTATCGCTATACAAAGCATCAAAATAAGTTTATAATAGCATGATTATTGACGAAGGAGATTTTCATGGATTATAAACTTATTTCTACTTACTTAGATTATTGCAAAACTCATAAACGTTTGAGTTCTCACACGATTCGAGCTTATAAAAATGATCTTATGCAATTTTATAACTCAAACTATGATAATGTTGAATCCTATATTGAACAGTTGACACAATCTAACATAAAAACGAATACACTAAGAAGAAAAATTGCTTGTATGAAGGTGTTTTATAACTATCTAAAATACCAGCATATAATTGAAGAGAATCCCTTCAATCAATTACGCTTTCAATTTAGAACTGAAAAAATATTACCTAAAACGATTCCGTATGATATTTTGAAAAGCATTTTTATCTATTTAGAACAGAAAGTAGTTATATCTAAAACTGATTATCAAAAACAAAAAGCCGAAAGAAATCTACTAATTATTTCACTTTTACTTTCAACAGGCATCAGAATTTCTGAACTTTGCCACATTCATCTCAAAGATATTAATCTTTCCAATAAGACACTCCATATTATAGGAAAGGGTAAGAAAGAACGTATCCTATTTTTAGGAGATCAAAAAACATTCAATTTATTAGAAACATATATAAATAAAACAAGAAATGAATCAAATGATTTCTTGTTTCCAGGGAAACATTCTCTTAAACCATTGTCAGAGCAAAGTGTACGTTTAGTTATAAAGAGAATCGTTGAACAAAATAGCTTATCTAAAACTATTACACCACATATGTTTAGACATAGCTTTGCGACAATGCTTCTAGATAATGATGTAGATATTCGATACATTCAACAAATTCTTGGACACAGTTCTATATCAGTCACACAAATCTATACTCACGTATCGCATTCAAAACAAAAAGAAATACTTAGTTCTTTTAATCCTGTATCAGCGATTCATTCTGATAACAAATGAACACTCATTAAACACACTTATTTCACATATTTATAATTTTTTTGCTATATCCTAATAAGCATTGATAGTATATATCCCCCCAAAAAAATTACATTTTTAGTATGAAGCATTTAATAAAAAGGAGTATAATGACTTTAAAACTAATTACATGTATATCGATAGGGAGGTCAACTCTTTATGCTGAGAAGATTTGTTACTAAGAAACACCTCGTACTTTACTTCTTTTCTATTGCCATTACTTGGCTGGAAGCAATTATCACGCCAGCCCTTGTTCAGAATATTGTTGCTAGTTTTACCAATCAAGAGCTAGGCCTTCTTTGGAAAGTTTTGATTTTGGGAATCCTTGGAAACCTCATCCTCTTACTAGGTTTAGCTGGGAAACGCTATTACTACGCCCGTTTGATTACTGATTTCAAATATGGAATCAAGAGTGCTATTTTCAAGCGATTTTTAAACAGTTATGAGATTGATGAAAAGGATATTTTGTCTGACCTAGAAAACGACATCAAGCAACTAGAAGAAAACTATATTGAGCCAACGGTCATCATCATTTCTTCTCTGGGCTTTACCACTGTGTCTATTCTCTATGCCCTGTGGACCAATTTTTACCTAGGCTTGATTTTCATCCTCTTCTACTCCTTTCCTGTACTCTGCAGTGCTATCGGATCAAAGCGTTTGGATTCACTTTCTGAAAAGCGATCAACTAGTAACCAGAGCTACTTAGCAAGCTTGACAAATTTTATTGGTGGTAGCCAACAAATTCGCCATTATCAGGGGCAAGACTACTTTTTTGCTCGCTATCAAAAGCAATTACAAACCAGTCTAGATGCCGAAATTAACTATGAAAAGCAACGAACTTTAAACAGTCTCTTGATCAATAGCATCGATGCCTTTTGTTCTGTCACACCAATCGTCATCGGTGGATTTATGACCTACTATAATTATTTAGATGCGGCGAGTTTTGTGGCCATCTATCTGGTTTCCCATAATATCGGCTATCAATTCCAAGAGTTGGCCTACTTTACCAACACCCGAAAAGCGACTCGAACTCTTCTCAACAAATACCAAAAACTTTTGAACCAGTCTGACTCCAACTCGCCTAGAAGCATAGAAAACATTTTCCCTATCCAGCTTGACACCATCTCCCTTGAAAAAGATGGAAATAGCCTCCTGTCTCCGATTTCCATGCACATCAAACAAGGAGAAAAAATTGCCATTATCGGGGAAAGTGGCTCTGGTAAGACAACCCTGCTCAATATCATTCATGGAGAAGAGACACCAACAAGTGGACAGATTAGCTTTGCTGGTCAAAACCTGTTACGTCAAGAAATCACAAGCTTTAGTTCCTATATCCTCCAAGATAGCCATTACTTTGACACGCTCTCTCTGGACGACAATATCCTTCTAGGACTGGATAAAAAGGAGGAACGTTTAACTTACATCCTCAAAAAAACAGGATTAGAACATTTGAAAAATCGAACGCTCAGCAATGATAGTCTGTCTGGTGGCGAGAAACAACGCCTTGAAATCGCCCGCGCCCTCTACCATGATAGCCAACTCATCTTGGCAGATGAAATCAAGGCCAATCTTGACTTGGAAAATAGCAGAAAGATCAGCGACTTGCTCTTCTCCCTACCTCAAACAGTTATTGAAGTCATTCACCACTACACGGAAGAAGACTTAAAACACTACGACCAAGTCATTCACTTAAGCAAAGAAAAATAATACTCTATAACATACGATTTTAAAAAGCAAGGAACCCGAATTCCTTGCTTTTTAACTCAATATCAAACTGGCTACAATGGGGCTGACGAAGACATAGAGAATCCCCGTGACACCGATAGCCAAGCCCCCCATGGCTCCTGCTACAGAGCCGTATCGAAAGGCCGTTCCTGTTCCGACTGCATGCCCTGTTCCTCCAAGGGAAAGACCAACTGCTACTGGGTCGTCAATTTTCAACCACTTCAAAAGGGTTGGGCCAATCACACTGGTTAAAATCCCAGTCGCCACTACAACCACCAAGGTCACGGTCGTCAAGCCTTGCAATTTTTCTGTAATTCCTACTGCCATGGCGGTTGTCACTGACTTAGGAAAGAGAGAAATGGCTAGGAAAAAGTCCATGCCAAAAATCTTAGCTACAAGGGCTGTGAAAGAGGTATTGACGATGACAGCTAGCAAACTACCAAAGAGAATACTCCGAGCATGGTGCTTCATCAAATGAAAACTCTTATAAAGCGGAATCCCTAGAGCCACGGTCGATGGGACAATCAAGTTGTTCAGATAAACCCCACCTTGGTAGTAATCTTGGTAAGAAATACCCGTCACCTTTAGAAAGATGATAATGAAAACAGCTGACAAAAGCAAGGGCGTTGTCAATGGATGGGGAAAACGTCTGTAAATCAGCATTCCCACTAGATAGGCTAGGATAGACAGGGCAAGCCCAAACAGGGGATTGGAAACAAATTCACTCATTTGGCATCTCCTTTCTCATAATCTCCCTCAAACCGTCGCTTGATGAACTGAACCACTAGGGCTATAAGGATAATATTGATAACAGCTGCAAAAAAGACAATCAAGACAATGGGCAAAAGGTAGGGAGCAATCACATCAAACTTTTCCATGATTCCCACTGCTGGCGGCAAAAAGAGAATGGTCATATTGGCCAGCAAGAAATTCCCGACCATGTTAACATGCCTGGTTCTCAGCCACTTAAATTGTAGGGCTAGAAAGAGAATAATCAAACCGATAATACTGCCTGGGATAGGCAAATGAAAGAAACTAGAGATCCCCTCTCCGATTAGAGAAATCACAAAGAGAATCATTAATTGAACATATAATTTCATCCTAAACTCCACGAAATAGACTTCTTGCATACCAGTTTACTCTTTTTTCAGAAAATTTCAAGGAAATGCGTAAGAGTCATTAAAAATTAGATAGGAAGGGGGATACAAACAATTAAAGACTAGTGAAAACAGGCGTGATATAGGATGAAAGATTTTAGCGTCCTTCTTGCCAGCTTTCTTGAAAAGTAGTATAATTATTGCATGCGCAATCATCTTGTGATACAGAGATTGTCCGTAAATGGACTTTCTTCTTTTTATAACTCTAAAAAGAAAGGAGATACTATGACCTATTTGGAAAAATGGTTTGACTTCAATCGTCGTCAGAAAGAAATTGAAGGTCTCTTGGAAGAGACCATTGCCCAGCAGAGCGACCAAAGTCTGACCTTGAAAGAGTTTTACCTGCTCTACTATCTGGACTTGGCTCAAGAAAAATCTCTACGCCAAATTGACCTGCCAGATAAGCTTCATCTGAGCCCAAGCGCCGTTTCTCGGATGGTGGCTCGCTTAGAAGCTAAAAATTGCGGTCTGCTTAGTCGCATGTGTTGTGATCAAGATAGACGCTCTAGCTTTATCTGCCTGACAAGTGATGGGCAAAAAACACTGGCCTCTCTACAGAAGGCTGTCGAAGAAAGCTTGGAAACTGGTTTGGATTTCTTGGTTTAAGATGATTTTAGAAAAAAGTTGCGTGCGCAATCATTTTTCTTGACATTCTCTTTTACAAGGAGTAAAATAAAGTCATCATTAAACAAAGGAGTTTTTAACATGATTGAAATTACCTATCTAGATGCCAGCAAGAACGAAAGAACTGTAACTTTCGAGTCTTATGAAGATTTTGATCGTTCACAACAAGCTTGCCTTATCGGCGTCGCAGACTACTACCCTGTCCAAAAATTAACTTACAACGGTCATGATTTGGACTACCATGGGACTTATGGAGATGTCTTCTTCTATCTCATGAAACAAGATTTAAGCCAATATAACTAAAAAAGGAGAAATACAATGGCAAAAGCAATTACAGATGCAACATTCGAACAAGAAACAAAAGACGGTTTGGTCTTGGTAGACTTCTGGGCAACTTGGTGTGGTCCATGTCGTATGCAAGGTCCAATCTTGGATAAATTGTCTGAAGAACTTTCAGAAGATGTTTTGAAAATCGTTAAAATGGACGTTGATGAAAATCCAAACACAGCTCGTGCTTTTGGAATCATGTCTATCCCAACTCTTCTCTTCAAAAAAGACGGCCAAGTTGTGAAACAAGTTGCTGGTGTTCACACAGCAGAACAAATCAAGGCCATCGTTGCTGAATTGAGCTAATCAAACGAGAGACCAAGTACTTGCTTTGGTCTCTTTTTTCTTGCCCTTTGCCATTTTTCAAAAAATATGCTAGACTGTAGGTAGAATATTACGATGTTTGGGACATGCCATCGCTAAAAAAAACCTCTACTTGGTATTTTTTAGCTCCCTCATGGGAGCTTTTTGCGTGCTCTGAACATTTCCCATTTTGGAAGGAGTACTATGAAACGTCAATCAGCCTTGGTCGTCTTTAGTGGCGGTCAAGATTCTACAACCTGCCTCTTTTGGGCTAAAGAACACTATGAAACAGTCGAAGCTGTCACCTTTGCCTACGGCCAACGTCATCATCTCGAAATTCAAGTTGCCCAAGAAATCGCTAAGGAACAGGGCATTCGTCATCATATCCTCGATATGTCTCTGCTGGGGCAAATCACTGAAAATGCCCTGACCTCTGATATGGAAATCGAACAAAAAGAGGGAGAGCTTCCCAATACTTTCGTTGACGGTCGCAACCACCTCTTTCTGTCCTTTGCGGCAGTTCTTGCTAAGCAACGAGGTATTAAAGACATCGTGACAGGTGTCTGCGAGACAGACTTCTCAGGCTACCCCGATTGTCGAGATGTCTTTGTCAAATCCCTTAATGTGACGCTCAACCTTGCCATGGATTACGACTTTGTAATCCAAACACCTCTCATGTGGCTAGACAAGGCTGAAACCTGGGAATTAGCTGACCAACTCGATGCCTTTGACTATGTTCGTGAAAAAACCTTGACCTGTTACAACGGAATTATCGGAAGCGGCTGTGGCGATTGCCCAGCCTGCCACCTACGTCAACATGGACTAGATGTTTATCTCTCACAGAAAGGAGAGGCCTAATGTTTTTTGCACCCAAAGAAATCAAACAGGAAACAGGGGAGTCTCTTGTCTACAATCCTCACAGAACCTTGGTATCAAAAGAATTTACCTTTGATGCTGCCCACCACCTCTTTCACTATGAGGGAAAATGCAAATCCCTGCACGGCCACACCTATCATCTGCAGATTGCTGTC
Organism: uncultured Streptococcus sp.; assembly: GCF_963516515.1. Taxonomy (GTDB): domain Bacteria; phylum Bacillota; class Bacilli; order Lactobacillales; family Streptococcaceae; genus Streptococcus. The sequence goes on from NZ_CAUQCJ010000004.1 coordinate 38,762, forward strand.
AGTGGATTTTTAGATGAACGTGGCATGACCTACGATTTCGGAGACATCAAAGCGATCTACAAGGACTACTTAGAGCCCCACTTGGATCATCGCTATCTCAACGAAACTCTGCCTTATATGAACACAACTGCTGAAAATATGGTTTACTGGATTTTCCAAACCATGAACCAAGAGTTGCCCGACGAACGTGGTCTCCGTTTGGAATACGTTCGCCTCTATGAGACTCCGACTGCCTTTGCAGAGTTTAGACGGGAGTGGTTAGATGACTAGTGAACGTGTCCTCAAACTACCAGTTTTGGAAATTTTTGGCCCAACCTTTCAAGGCGAAGGCCGTGCTATTGGGCAGAAAACCATGTTTGTCCGCACTGCTGGTTGCGACTACCACTGCGACTGGTGCGATTCTGCCTTTACTTGGGATGGTTCTGAAAAGCCAACTCGTATGACTGCTGACGAGGTCATTGCTGCCTTGGATAAATTGGGGAGCTACGACTATGTAACCCTGTCTGGGGGAAATCCTGCTATCCTAGCAGCCAACATGGCTGAGCTGGTCACTAAACTCAAGGAACGTGGTGTCACTCTTGCTGTTGAGACCCAAGGCTCCCGCTGGCAAAATTGGTTAAAAGATATCGACCAGGTCACTCTGAGCCCCAAACCTCCTTCATCCAAGATGGAAGTCAACTTTGAGACCCTGGATTTTATCGTTTCCCAACTAGATCCAGACAAGGTCACCTTTAAAATCCCTGTCTTTGACGATGCCGATTTGGCCTTTGCCAAAGGCATACAAGAACGCTACCAACCAGATGTCCTCTTTTTATCAGCAGGAAATCCTGAGCCCAAGGCTACAGGCAATATTGTCCAAGACCAACTGGACCGCCTCAAAGAACTCTGGGAACGCATCGCTGCTGACGATAGCTGGGGCAATGTCCGCGTCCTTCCTCAACTGCATACCCTCCTCTACGATAACCAACGTGGTGTTTAAGATTAGAAAGAAAAAATCATGTCACAACAAGAAGAAATGAAAAACCTAAGCCTACTGGGCAACAAAGAAACCAACTACATTTTCGAGTATCAACCAGAAGTCCTCGAATCCTTTGACAATCGTCATGTGGAAAATGACTATTTTATCAAATTTAACTGTCCTGAATTTACCTCACTTTGCCCAATCACTGCTCAGCCAGACTTTGCAACTATTTATATTTCCTACATTCCTGACAAGCTCTGTGTTGAGTCAAAATCCCTCAAACTCTACCTCTTTAGCTACCGAAACCACGGAGATTTCCACGAAAACTGTATCAACACCATCGGGAAAGACTTGGTCAACTTGCTAGACCCTCGCTATTTGGAGGTTTGGGGAAAATTTACACCTCGCGGTGGCATCTCAATTGACCCCTACTACAACTACGGTAAGCCAGGAACTAAGTATGAAGGCTTGGCAGAACAACGCCTCTTCCAACACGACCTCTATCCAGAGAAAATTGACAACCGTTAATACTCTTCGAAAATCTCTTCAAACCGCGTCAACGTCGCCTTGCCGTATGTATGGTTACTGACTTCGTCAGTTTCATCTACAGCTTCAAAACAGTGCTTTGAGCAACCTGCGGCTAGTTTCCTAGTTTGCTCTTTGATTTTCATTGAGTATAAACAGATACGAAAAAGCCCTGTTCCTCAAGATGAGGAGCAAGGCTTTTTGAGTTTCAATTATTCTTCTGTTCCAAGGAAGTTTTTAGCAACAAGGGCTGCAAGAACCCCACCAACGATTGGTGCAAGGATGAAAATCCAAACTTGTTGAAGAGCTACGCCACCTACCAAGACAGCAGGAGCCAAGCTACGAGCTGGGTTTACTGAAAGTCCAGTGATGTTCAAGCCAGCTAGAATCAAAGCTGTCAATGACAAACCAATCACCAAACCAGCGATTGCGCCATTACCTTTGCTTGCTGATGTTACAGTCATGATAACCAAAACAAACAAGAAGGTTGCGATTGTTTCAAACAAGAAACCACCAAAGACAGTAACACCGTTTGCCAAGGCATTTTCACCAAGACTTGCAGTTGACATACCTGAATTTGCCAAGAGGAAGAAGACAGAAGCAGATGCTAAGAAAGCTCCAACTACTTGTCCAAGGATGTAGTTTACAAGCTCTGAAGATGACAAACGTTTGTTTACAAACATAGCAATCGAAACAGCTGGGTTCAAGTGAGCACCTGAAACAGTTCCGATTGAGAAGGCTGCGACTACGATTGCCAGACCAAAGGCAAAGGCGATTCCAAGGTGACCTAGACCATCAAGACCATTTCCAAAAACAACAGCTCCTGTTCCGATGAACACAAGCATGAACGTACCGATTAACTCAGCGACAAATTTTTTCATTTTCTTTCTCCTTTTTTCAAAAACTAGATACTAGTCTATCAAAAGAGGGAAAGGGTTTCAAGAAAATTGATTGGAAATTTTCTTGAAAATCATGAAATAACTCACTTGTTCTTAGTATTGAAAAGACTGGGTAGCTTGTTTCAAGTCATCTTGTAAACTATTTCTCTGGTCAAGTTGGACATAGACTTCCAACAGACAGGATCTGAAGTTGGAAAATTTATAAAAATCTTCCCTTTCTTCTATCGGAAAGTCAACAGCTTTTATCCAAGAAGCTACTTGCTCTTGCTCCAACTTCCCTTGTAAAATAGGTTCATAAAGTACTCTGGCTAAACGCCAATCCTCATCATCTGTAAAACGAATGGGAATTCTTTTAAATAATTGACCAAGTATGTCAAATACTTCATGAATTCTGTTTTTAGGAAAGTCTGGATGACAAACCGTCTCTGTCAGTAAATCGGCTCCATGTGCAAAAGCATGAACCCAACCATACTGGCTTGAAAAACCTGTCGTGTCTTTTTCTTTTGAAAGATAGTGCAAACCTTGATTTAAAAGGACATTACGAATTTCTGATTGTAATCCCTGATAAAAAATCGATTGCTGGTTGGCATCTGCAGACAAGAGATTTGCATAAATAATCGCCCTAAAAGAACGTTCAAGTGTTGACAAGCCTACCTTATCAATCTCTTTGTCTAGTCCTTCATCAGATGAAATCCCCTCAGCAATGAAATAAAATTGTTCCTGTGTAAATAGCTCTTCCTGAATCCCTCTAGCAAAGCTTGTAAAAACAAGCTCATCACGAATTTCTGGAGAAGGATCTCCCAAATGATCAAGTAGCCACTGGATTTCTTCCTGGTTATAACTTGGTTTTTCTTCTGCTATTTTTCTAAGTAACTCTTGATACATGCTCAATACCTCTAAATTTCTACTAACTTATCAAAAAACCAGCCTTAAATGACTTAATGTTGAATTCTCAATTAAATACAATCTGATAGAAAATGAAGTAAATAACTATCAATATCAACTCTACAACAAGTTCAAATTTAGCATAACGACCTTCAACGGCGTGTTTGAAAATAGCTACAGCTAAAACAAATAGAATGACGCTTAACAAGCTCATAAACATCATTCTAGAACAACCTATCTAGTCCCCTACTCCCCCAACTGGGCACTGTAAGCGATGATCTGATCAACTGTGTCTGATAAGAACTGAATAGTATCACGGAGTGGTTTATCTGTAGAGATATCTGCTCCGATAATCATAGCTGACTCAAGCGGTGTCTTGCTACCACCTGATTTGAGGAGATTGAGCCAATCTTCAGCTCCAGTTTCTGAGTGTTTCAGATGAAGGTAACCCGCAGTCGAGATGACTAGTCCTGCTGAGTAAGTGTAACTATACAAGCCCATGTAGTAGTGAGCTTGGCGCATCCAAGTCAAAGCTGCATCGTCGTCGATTTCAATGGCATCTCCCCAGAAATCGGTCAAAACTTCCTTCATAATGCTGTTGAGTTTGCTTGCTCCGAAAGTTTCTCCTTCTTCAATCAATGTATACACTTTACGCTGGAAGGCTGCTTCCAAAAGGTGAGTGATAAAGTTATGGAAGTAGGTGTCTGTCAAGCGGTGAGCCAGAGCGAAGCGTTTTTGACGAGGGTCGTCAGATTGGTGCTCCAAGTAATCACTGAGAAGCAATTCATTGAAGGTCGAAGGCGCTTCGACATAGTAGGTCGACATGTGGGCATTGAAATAGCTTTGGTGATTGTCTGAAAAGATGAATTGACCAGAATGTCCGATTTCATGAATCAAGGTATAGACATCGCTCAAACGACCTGTCCAGCTCATGAGGACATAAGGGTGCACGCGATATGGATCCGCCGCATATCCACCAGAATCCTTGCCACTATTGGCAGCAAAGTCCACCCAGCGCTCTTCTTGATAGCGAGCAACTTCCTGACAATATTCTTGCCCCAAAGGTTCTACTGACTTCATGACCAAGTCATAGGCGTCGTCAATAGTCACTTGAGGATTCAGGGCGCTGTCCAAGTCCAATTTCCAGTCTGCAAAGGTCATCTTTTCAAGACCATTTACCTTGGCAACATGCTTGAGGTATCTCTGAGCAACGGGCGCAAAATCCTTCATGATGAGGTCAATCTGGCGGTCAAACATGGCACGATCCACTTCCTGCTCAGCTAGAAGATAATCAAAGACTGAGTCGTAACCCTTCATATCTGCTAGTAGTTTTTCAGACTTGACTTGGGCTAGATAGGCTGCTGCAGCCGTATTTTGGTGCTTACGAAGACCTTCTGAGAAGGAACGGAAAGATTTCTCACGAACCTCAGCATCCTCATGGTTTTGGTAGAAATTTTCATAGGTCACAAAGCTGTTTTTGTAGGTCTTGCCATGAGCTTCAAAGTCAGCCATTTCGAAATCCCCAGCTCGCATCTTAGTGTAAATATCCTGTGGACTGTAGAAAACTTCACCGAGATTGGTCAAGGCCTTCTCCACATCAGCCCCTAAATAGTGGGCTTTTTTGATTTTTGCCTGACGAATGGCCGCCGTCAAATGAGGTAATTCACCCAAACGGTCCAAGACTTCCTCATCAGCTTCCACCAAGGCATCGTCAAAGAAGGTCAAGGCTACACTGGCATCTGTTTCGAATTCCATCCCAGCTTGGGCAATGTTGGCAAATTCGTCATTGCTATAGTCTGTCGTCTGAGGCATAAATCCATAGTTACCAATATGGCTCATCTGAATGTAGATTTGTTCCAATTCCGCAAAGGCCTTCTCGAAATCCTCAAAAGTATGAAGATTGTCCTTGTAATCACGTCTAAACTGGTTGATGTCTTCGCGAGACTTCTAGATTGCACGCAAGAAATCCTCACGGTCTTGGTATAGGGCTGTTAAATCCCAGAGTTCTTTCTCTGGAAATTCTGAACGGTGTTTTTGTTCCATTTTCTTCCTCTTATTTCTCTAATTCTAATAAAACACTAAGGGCTGATAAAGCGTAAAGTGGTGCTGTTTCTGCTCGCAAAATACGAGGACCAAGACCTGCCAAGACTGCTCCCTTAGCTTCGAAACTTTCGATTTCTGCAGGTGACAGACCACCTTCTGGACCAAAGATAAAGAGCAATTTGGCTCCTTTTTCAAGACCAGAGACCGCTTGTAAGAGCGCAGCAGCTTCTCCTTCTTTAGCTGATTCTTCATAGGCTACTATGATAGAGTCAAACTGGTCAAACTGAGCTAGAAAATCTGCTTTCTTCTCAAAAAGCTTGATACTTGGGACAACATTACGCTTACTTTGTTCTGCTGCTCCAAGGGCGATTTTTTCTAGTTTTTCAACCTTTTTACCCAATTTCTTGCCATCCCACTTGGCGACCGACCAATCGGCAGGAAAGGCCCAGATTTGGCTGGCACCCAGTTCGGTTACTTTTTGAGTAATGAACTCCAGCTTGTCTCCCTTAGGAAAGCCGGATGCGATGGTCACTTGGACTGGTAGCTCCACATTGTCAGCTAACTCTTCAATCAACTCAAACTGACGGGCTTCCACATCCAGCACGCGCGCCAAGCGCTTGATTCCATCATCAAAGACCAAAGTAACCTCATCATCTTCCTTCAGGCGCATAACCTGAAACATATGCTTGCTGGTTTCCTTGTCCTCGATGGTGACAGGAGGGATTGCACTGCCTTTTACAAAATACTGCTGCATGTTAGCCTCCAATCACACCTGAAATATCCTTGGTCTTCTTAAAGACGCAGGCATTCCATTCCCCTTGAATCATGTGAGTTTCGAGGAAAAATCCAGCTGACTCAGCCGACTCGCGCACCATGTCCCACTTGTCCTTGATAATCCCACTCATGATCAGGTATCCTTCATCCTTGACCAAACGATAAGCATCATCTGTCAGATGAATGAGGATATCCGCCAAGATATTAGCCACAATCACATCTGCCTCAATTTCCACACCCTTAAGCAAATCTCCTGCTGCTACATGGATATTTTCCATACCAGGGTTGAGTTCAATATTTTCCTGAGCCACACGAACCGCTACATCATCCAGATCATAGGCGAAAATTTCCTTGGCACCTAGAAGCGAGCTGGCAATGGAAAGGACACCTGAACCAGTCCCCACATCCAGCACCGTTTCGCCACCACGAAGGATCTGCTCCAAGGCAAAAAGGCTCATCTTGGTAGTTGGGTGGGTTCCTGTCCCAAAGGCCATCCCTGGATCCAGATTGATAATCTTTTCTCCAGCAGTCGCCTCATAGTCTGTCCAAGACGGCACGATGGTCAAGTCATGAGTAATTCGAGCTGGCTCATAGTATTTCTTCCAGTTATCGGCCCAGTCTTCTTCAGCCAAGGCAGTAGTGCCCATCTTGACCTCCCCCAAATCCATAAAGTCTGCCAATTCTGCTAGGCGAGCCTGCAAATCTGCCTCAACTGTTGCTACATCAACCGTATCAGGGTAATAGGCTGTCACCACGATTTCTTCTTGCTGCTCAACCTCTGGGAAAATCTCGCCGAAGCGATCCACATTTCCCACATAGTCCATGCTGTCTTCAATCGCAACGCCTTGCGCTCCCAGCTCGATCAAGAGATTGGAAACCAATTCCTCCCCCTCACGCTTCACTGTAACTTTTAACTCTTGCCATGTTTCCATCATTAAGATACCAAGCCCGTAAAACACAAAGCCAAAATAGGAACTTCTCTGAAGACGCTTGTGTCTAAGAGAAGTTTATCTTTTTGGCACAGTGTTTAGGGCGGGTTCAGTTTAGAAATGTAACCGAACCGTCCTTTCTATTTCTCTATCAATTTTTTCATGTAGACCATATCCATGCCTTCTTTTTCAGGCTCGATATGAGTTTGATGGTAGCCGTTCTTCTCATAGAAAGCAACCATGCCTTCATCCTGTAATACCGTACACAAATCCCACTGTCTAACGGTTGGAAATTCCTCTTCTAGCAAGCGCAATCCCTCAGAGCCATAACCTTTTCCTTGATACTGGGGCAAAATCGCTACCGTTCCCAACCAAGCTTTCGTTAACTCGGCATTGATCTGAACTCGTAAAAATCCGATGTTTTCTTCATCTTCTTTTACAAAGTAGTAATAGCTATTGGGACGCTCGACTAATTTCCATTTGATTCGTTCGCGATCCTCCAGATAGGGATCATATTCATCCTGGTATTTGTCATAGACAGCCTTAAAGCTAGCTCTTTGAATCGCAATGATGGTCTCCAAATCCTCTGCACCTGCTCTCTCAAGTCTTATCATAAACTTTCCTCCAAATAATCCCTCAATCTCCCCTGCAACTGAGGTACAGCCTGTTTAGAATTGAGAAATTCCTCAATAGACATCAGTTTATAAGCCTGTCCTTCATCTCCGAAGATGATATTGTCAAATTGTTCTTGTCTTAGCTGACCAACCATAAAGACCGATTGCTTGCCTTTAAAAATTACGCTAGGATAAATCTTGCTCCAAAGCAGGCAATCTTCAGTCAGATGAATTCCCAGTTCCTCATAAACTTCACGCGCCACGCACTCAAAAGGACTTTCATCGCCTTCACTTCCACCACCTGGCAGTTCCCACATATTGGGCCAGGGAATACTTGCCTTATCATCGCGTAAGATAGTCAAGAGCTTATCCCCACAAAATAAAGCAATCTTACAGCCTGTGAAATCAGAAATTTCTAGTTTCATCTTCAGTTCCTTCTAACATTTCCTTTTCCAGCTCGGCTAACCAGTTTTCATAATAGCCTTTCTCGTCCCTCAACATTCGACTACTATCCATTTTCTGCTTTGCAATCTTCATAGCCTTGTGAGTTTGAACTACATCTTTCTTTACCTTAAATTGATACCAAGCTTGAATGACCTGCATATCTGCTGTTTTTAGAGATAAAAAGGATTTGACCCCTCGAATACTTGCATATTCTTCCGCTTTCTTATTATCTCCTTCCATCAGAGCAACTTGAAGAAGGTATAATTGAGAAATAGTTTTAGACATTGAATTATCTGTTTTCTCTAGCACAGACTGAAACTGTTGCTTCGCAAGCTCTATATTATCATCCAATATGAATACCAACCCCTGAAGAGTCTGAACACTTTCTGCAAAACTCCCTCTCACATCCTCATCAACAGGCATGATAAAGTCTTTTAAATCATATTCTTGAGGAGCTAGCAAGGTCTGGGCAGAATGCCTCAACATCAGGTAGGCGTATTTCGTATTTTCAGGGTGTTGTAGTAATTCCCAAATTTTTGCTCCATCGGTAATCCCAACTGGCAGAACATTGAAAAGAAGAAGAGATAAATTTAGACAAATCCAAGTACCTGCAAAATACCAGTTTGTTGTCAAAAAACCAAAAAGTGTTGCCAATAATATCAAGCTGAGATGAACCATCAAGCCTCCTGAAAGCATCAAGATGATTCTTTGATCACTTTCATTCTCTTTTAAACCAATATACTGAGCACCAACATTTTTTATAACTGCTGTTCGACTAAGATGAAGCCTTCCTGACTTTTTGGTTAAAAGAAAGTTCCCTAATCCAAAAGCCACCAGACGATAGCCTGTCAGATAACCACAAAATGCATGACCAAGCTCATGAAGAATAAAGATTACATACATGCTTAGAAGAGCGAATGCATAACCAAAAGTAAAGACTAAAACTGCGGAATACCCCAACTCTGCAAATGCTATTGTTCCACAAGCAAAAGCTAGCATCATCACAAGAACAGACACTGTCTGAATCAAATACGTCACAATTTTTTTCATAAACTCTCCCAATAATCCCTAGTATCTTGGATAAGGATAAAATTCTCCCTCTTCCAAACCAACTTTCCCTTCTTCAAAGACTTCTTGATTCCATTCCATGACGAATTCTTCTGCTTCTGGGTCTTCCAAAAAGTCCATGAGGGCATCTAAGCCAACCTCGGCAGTGTCTTTAAGGAATAGAGCAAAATAAGCTAAAAATTCACGAGAAAAACCTTTTTTAGGTAGGTAAGGAATAATAGTCAAATAGTCTTCCTCATTGACTGTTGACTTAGCAGGATTGTAGAAAAGAACTGCTTCTTCAAAGAGAATGTCATCTGACGAAACCTCTCCGTCTTCATCTACCATCTCCACACCTGCAGCGTTTTGCGCTTCCAATAGAAAACTCACTTCAACCGCGTGGTTGCGCTTGTCCCAACTAATCTCAAAGTCAAAGGGAAAGTTCTTCTCCAACTCTTCCTCTAAAACATCTAAAAATCCATATGTTGCCATTTTGTCCTCTTTCTATGCGATTCTTAAATCGCCCCGATTGCTCGGAAATATGCTAAAATAGATACTACCATCTTACCACATATACATCAGAAAATCCACGTTAGAAAGGACTGCTATGCCAGACAATCTCGCGCTTCGCATGCGCCCTAAAACCATCGACCAGGTCATTGGTCAGGAACATCTGGTCGGACAAGGAAAAATCATTCGTCGCATGGTGGAAGCCAACCGCCTGTCTTCTATGATTCTTTATGGACCTCCTGGAATCGGCAAAACCAGTATTGCCTCTGCCATCGCAGGGACGACCAAGTATGCCTTTCGAACTTTCAATGCGACAGTTGATAGTAAAAAGCGACTGCAAGAAATTGCGGAAGAGGCTAAATTCTCTGGTGGTCTCGTCCTATTACTAGACGAGATTCATAGACTAGATAAAACCAAGCAAGACTTCCTCCTGCCACTCTTGGAAAGTGGACTGGTCATCATGATTGGCGCTACGACTGAAAATCCTTTCTTTTCTGTCACTCCTGCCATTCGCAGTCGTGTTCAAATTTTTGAATTGGAACCTCTGTCAAACCAAAACGTCAAAGAGGCTCTACAGATAGCTCTAAGTAACCCTGAGCGTGGTTTTGATTTTCCAGTAGAACTAGATGAGGATGCGCTGGACTTCATCGCAACCTCTACAAACGGAGACCTGCGCTCTGCCTTTAACTCACTGGATTTGGCTGTTCTTTCTACCCCTGAGAATGATAAGGGCATTCGCCATATCACTCTAGACATCATGGAAAATAGTCTTCAGAGAAGCTACATCACTATGGACAAGGATGGAGACGGTCACTATGATGTTCTATCTGCCCTGCAAAAGTCTATCCGTGGCTCAGATGTTGATGCCAGTCTTCACTATGCTGCCCGCTTGATTGAGGCTGGGGATCTGCCAAGTCTCGCTCGTCGCTTGACCGTTATCGCCTATGAAGATATCGGTTTGGCCAACCCTGAAGCCCAGATTCATACCGTGACTGCTCTGGATGCTGCCCAGAAGATTGGGTTCCCAGAAGCCCGCATTCTCATTGCCAATGTCGTGATTGATTTGGCCCTTTCTCCAAAATCCAACTCAGCCTATGTAGCTATGGATAAGGCACTTGCTGACCTCAAAACATCAGGGCACTTGCCTATTCCGCGACACCTGCGTGATGGACACTACAGCGGAAGCAAGGAACTAGGGAATGCCCAAGACTATCTCTATCCACACAACTATCCTGGAAATTGGGTCAAGCAAGACTATCTACCAGAAAAAATTCGTAATCATCACTATTTCCAAGCAGAAGATACTGGTAAATATGAACGGGCTTTGGCTCAAAGAAAGGAAGCTATCGACCGTTTGCGAAAAATCTGAAATCCTTTTCAAAAAATTGCACTTTCCTCTTGATTTTTTTTGAAAAAGTGGTATTATATAAACATAGAAACGCTGTGGTGTACGACTTCACACTTAAGTGTTGACCGACTATTTTTTGTATTATTAGGGAAACAAAAGTCTTCTAACAGCATGTAGGCCGTCTCACACGGAAACAGCTTCAGTTAGAGCGAGTTGCCCACCTGCTTAATTGCGCGGGTTCAATACAAACCGTGAAGTTTCGGCACCAATACAGCTTTTTTCTTTGCCTCCTTAGCTCAGCTGGCAGAGCAGCGGACTCTTAATCCGTGGGTCACAGGTTCGATCCCTGTAGGGGGCATCTAAATACAACAGGAAAAAGCCTTGTAAATCAAGGCTTTTTTTGCTTGTCTATAACTGATTTACCCCATCATTTGTCCCACATTTTAAATCTATCTTTTCTTTTTGAATCAAATTACATCTTTACAAATAGTGTAAAGCCAGTTACTTTTGCTTTGATGCCATACAATATTTTCATGTAGAGAAGACAAATTTTATCTTCTCTTTTTATTTTCAAAATAATAAAAACTGATTTTCTTTTCATAAATCAGACTGAAACTTCCAAATTTTCCATTTTGTTTATTGATATTTCCTCTAAAAAGGTGTATAATATTTTTATTATCAAACTATACTATACTATATAGGGAGTATTGAAATGAAATTTTCTAATCGTTTATCGCTATTCCTTGCAGGAGTTGTTTTTGTCCTTTTAGGACTTTTCCTATTTACAAACCCAGTAGCTAATCTTGTTGCTTACAGCTGGTGGATTGCATTTGGTTTACTGGTTTCTTCTATAGCAGCTATTTTAGGCTATTTCTCTGTACCAAAAGAGCTTCGCTCACCAGCTCATCTTTTCCAAGGGATTGTTAATCTTCTCTTAGCTCTTTACCTCGTTGCCTATGGCTTTGTGACGCTGCCAGTTGTCATTCCAACTATTTTAGGAATTTGGTTAATTGTAGAAGCCATTATAGTTTTCTTTAAAGGCAATCGTCTGGGATTGATTTTCCCTATTATTGGCAACCATATCATGTGGATAGCGTTGCTTGCATTTTTACTAGGTCTAGTGATTTTGTTCAATCCAGTAGCTACAAGTGTCTTTGTCGTTTATGTCGTTGCCTTTGCATTTTTAATTGTTGGTTTCACCTATATCCTTGATGCCTTTCGTAAATAATCTAGCTGCCATTTTGGGCATATTAAAATAGCTGGGAAGTTACATTCTCAGCTTTTTCTGTTGCCTCCTTAGCTCAGTTGGTAGAGCAGTAGACTCTTAAGCTATGGGGCGCAGGTTCGAGCCCTGCAGGGGGCACATCTAAATCAACAGAAATAAGCCTTGAAACCAAGGCTTTTTTTAACGTCTAATAGCTTTTTGTAGAAAAGTATTTAAAAATAAAAGAGAAGAGAATCTCTCACTCTCTTCTCAGTATATCTTATTAAATTTAGTTTTTCTTAATCTAGCTGATTTTCCTTTGCAACGACAAATTCCTTAACCAATCGATAGATAACAGCAAATATCGGTGTAAAGAATATCATCCCAAGTAAGCCAAAGAGATTGCCTCCAATACTAGCAGCCGCAAGCGTGAAAATAGCTGGCAAACCAATAGACTGACCTACAACTCTAGGATAAATAAGGTTTCCTTCAATCAGCTGTATAACTTGATATAGAAGAAGAGAAAGTAAGGCTTGAGTAGGACTCACTGTGAAGATAAAAATCGCTCCCACAACACAAGCAATCATAGGCCCTACATAAGGAATGAACGATAGCACTCCTGCAAAGATACCTGTCATTACTCCATAGGGTATCCCAAACACGCTGTAACCAACCGCTATCATAACTCCTATGATAACTGCTTCAATCAGCTGACTCATCAAAAATTGGTCATAAGTCTCTAGTGCTACTTGTCCAATGTAAGTCAACTTTATCACCACCTTCTCTGGAAGAAAAACTTTTAGAAGTCGACTCGTCATCGCTGCCAAATGTTCCTTACTGGATAAAAATGAAAAGGTGAAGACTATAATCAAAAAGGCATTCATCAAACTTGAAAAAATATTGCCGATATTACTAGTCAGACCTGATAAAAAACCTATCAAAGCTTGGCTAATAGAACTAGATTGTCCCTGTATGCCTGATACGATAGTTGACAACATGTCTTTGGTTACAAATTCCGAGCTGCCTAGCAATTTCCCAAGTTGAGTAAGGACTGTTGAAAGGACTGTTCCCAGCTGACTAATAGTCTGGGCTAGGGTTGGCAGCACCAAAACCAAAAGAGCAATCACGATTAAGATAAGAGCTAGGAAAACAAGTACCATGGCAATCGGACGACGCAACTCTGCCTTTACCTTCAATTTAACTAAGTACTGTTCAATTTTTTTCATAGGAACATTAAGCACAAAAGCAATAACAGCACCATAAATCAAGGTTGATATTACATCAAAGAGAGAGATTGCTCCTGATATAAAGCTCGATGCATTCAGAATTACAAGAGCAACCAGCCCTATAAAAAGTATTAACGGGGTGTATTTTTTTACTAAGTTCATAAATTCTCCTTAATAAACATGTTTAGATACGACTATACTATTTGGTTTTTCAAACTCTCGATTAAGGTAGGCTTGGTAAGTTCCTGGAGCGATAAATCCTTTGGGTGAGAGGATATCGGTGCCAGCCTGACCGACTATGGTATCAGCCAAGAGCACACAGTTTGTAGATAAGACAAAGTAGGATTTAAACTTAGATTTGATAAATTTATAAAGTTCCCCATCTGTCTCATGTCTGATTTTATAAGCGTAGGTGTAGTCTTCCTTACCATCACCTGTCATGATTTTATCTGCACTTGGCTCCCATGGAATCGTCAGTTGTTTCAATTCAGCCAACTTTTTCTGAACTGCTTTTTCCATTTCAGGCGTCAAATCTATCCCATAACCAAAAAGCGTTTTTTGACTCTCACGTTTACATAGGTCAATGTACTTGTCACGATCACAGAAATATAAGACACCATCTCCTACCATACCAAATAAGGTCTCAGATGACGGATCATAGTTGCCATAAGAAATAACACGGCCCTGATAGCAGATATCCACATGACCAATAGCTGAAAACAGGGAGGTCTCAGCTGTATGAACAAAAATTTCTAGCTCTGCTGTCTTACCAGACTTCACTATTCCAAGATGGATATCTTCTTCCTCATCAGCATTTTCCAGCATAAATTTGTTAACTTTTGCTAAAGTTCTTGCAGGGATGAAAGCGGCTAGGACAATAGGTAAGCTAATTCTAATGCGACGTTTGAGATGGTTTTTCCCAATTTCCCCTTCAAATAAGAAACCGTCACGGATATTGGACAGACCATAAAGGAAAAAATAAGCCCCTAAAACAAAGAGTTGAAAGACAGAATTTCCCGTAGAGGACAAAAGACTAGCTCCACCAAGAAAAACTAGTAGAATACCATCTAGTAAGAGACGAAAACGAGGTCGAATATTATTTTTACGGTAGAGAACATAGGTGACAAGATTAATCGTGGCCCTAAAAATCTGATAAACTCCAATCACAAGAGCCAGAACATAAATCGGTATATCAGTCGCAAGATTAGAACCTAGCAAATATCCCAGCACTAACAATTTAACCAGTGCAACTCCCAAGGTATCCGTTGACTGGCTTTTTTTGAAAACTCTTAATAGCAAATCTACGACCGTTGCTATCCAAGCTAAAAACAGAACCAGGCGAATAACTGTTACTGGCAACCAAGTCCCCGTGACCATCAAGATGAGACCTAGCAGAACAAACAAGAACCCCTGAGCAAGTAATTTCTTACCTGTCAGACCTAAAGATAGAATTTTCGCCATATAAAAACCTTTCAACAATAAAAATTAAACACTCCGATTAAACTGACTAGTAAATAGCCAACACTACAAACAGCCTGTGCCAGCAACATATGGTGACTAGAAATGACTGTAGTAATGTCACCATCTTGTCTTATGCACTTCTAAAATTTGTTATATTGATTAGAAACCAGAGCTTATAAAAACTAGCTAAACTCGAGAGATAGACACAATTGCGACGAAAAAATGTATAACCAATTCAACTTGTTAAGGTAAGAAAGCATTATTTCCAATCTATTAATTATTCATCTATTACCTATTATGACACAATATTCCCTATAGTTCAACTTTTTACTTGTTTTTATATTACACGGACTAAAAAGTTTTCAACAGTTGATTGCATTTGTTTTAATAAGTTTTAACCTTTCTTGGTTAGATAAAAAAAGAACCATACAGTTTAGAATCTGTATGGTTTTTGCCCCACTTTTGTCCCATTTTTAAATCATGACATTGAAAATACCTAAAATCACTTATATTTCAATATTTTTAATTGCTCTCAATATGAAAGTCCTTTCCAAATCCCTGTAGGGGGCATCTAAATACAACAGGAAAAAGCCTTGATTTACTAGGCTTTTTTGTGTAGTCTTAGCACTAAAAAACGATAGAAAAAACACCCCTTCTGAACTGCACCCCAAAAGTTAGACAGAAAAAACCTAACTTTTGTGGCGCAGTTCATTCGCGTCACATGAAGTTATTTAAGCATCTCCCTTTTTTTTATTACCATTTTCTGTTATAATAAATTGTACTTCTAAAATAGAAAGGTCTTAAGATGACAACTCTTATTAAACATAAACGTGTAGAATTTTCAGAACTTTTTTATGACTTAGTTTTTGTTTTTGCAATTTCAAAAGTAACTACTTTAATTGACCATCTTCATAACGGTATTTTGACTTGGAATTCTTTCCTTGATTTTTTCATTGCTACTTTGGTTCTCATCGATTCCTGGATGATTCAAACCGATTATACCAATCGCTATGGAAAGAACTCTTTATTTAACATAGTAATCATGTTTATCAAAATGGGAATTTTACTCTTTATAGCCAATATGATTGGACCTGATTGGCAACAATATTTTCATTATGTCTGTTGGGCTATTGGTACATTAACCCTTACCTTATTTTTTCAATATTTGGTTGAGTTTTTTAAAAAATCAACCGATAATGTTCATAGGGAAAGTATCAAAGGTTTTCTATGGATAACAGGTCTACGAAGTTTAGAAATCTATCTAGCAGCTCTTCTTCCTATTTACATTGGAGTCTATATCCTTTATGCTAGTATTCTGCTAACATTTATTACGCCAATTATCTTGCTTAGTAAAGATAAGCATTACCAGGTAAATCTCCCCCATTTAATCGAGCGCATCTCCCTTCTTGTCATTATTATGTTTGGAGAGATGATTATGGAGCTAGCTAACTTCTTTACAATCGAGAATTTCTCGATTTATTCGGTTCTTTATTTCATTATTATGATTTCTCTGTTCTTGTTTTATTTTGGTCAATTCGACCATGCTATTGATGAAAAATCTAATCAAAAGGGACTATTTCTAATTTACAGTCACTATCCTATTTTCATTGGACTTATGATGATGACTGTATCGATGAGTTTTCTTCAGAATCCTGAAGCTAATCGTCTCTTTGCAACCAGCTTCTCTTATATCGGATTTGGCCTCTTTCAAGCTGCTGTCCTAGTAAATGGGCCCCATAACAAACACTATCTTCGCTATTCGAAAAGTTACTACTGTGTCCAAGCTACACTCTATCTGGCTGCCTTGATTCTCTCTTTAATCTTTGCTTCTAATCCTATAATAGTAGTAAGTATTACAACCATTTTAGCTCTAGCTATAGCTATTCATTCTATTTATTTTTATATGACACAGACTAAAAAACATTCCACACCTTACTGGGAGTTGTTTTAATGAGTTTATAACATAAAAAAAGCTTTGGAAACCAAGGCTTTTTTTTCATTAATTTGTTTTTCCATTTTATCCTCCAATTTGATCTCGCACTGACATTTATTTATAACAAAACTATATATCTAGAATAGCATAATCATTAGGTATTATAGGTTTTCAAACCAAATACGAGTCATTCGTTTTTGCCCCACTTTTGCCCCATTTTTAAATCCTGACATTGAAAACACCTAAAAGTATTTCCCTAAAATCAGCTATATTTCAACATTTTTGTTTATTTTCAATATGAAAAGTTCTTACAAATCCATGTAGGGGGCATCTACATACAACAGGAAAAGCCTTGGAATCAAGGTTTTTTTCGTATCTTCTACAAAAAAAGCAAGAGTTTTAGAGGACTATGACTCTAGATGTACATTTTACTTAAATGACTGAAGGTCTTTTCTTAATAAAAACACCCCAAAAATTAGATTTTTTCTGTCTAACTTTTGAGGTACAGTTCAAAACGCGAAATAGCATTTTTTATTTTAGGTTACTAATCTAATCGAATAAACATCATGGCATTTAACAAAGATATGAGTGAGACCGTGTTTATATTATTTGAATAGATCAGTCTCTTATTTTCAATCGGAGGAATAATAAAATTAGAAATGATGATATCATAAGGCGATTCTTCTAAAGATTCCTTTGATAATTCTAATTCAGTCCAAACTTCAAGTTCAAAATTGTTGCTGCAATAATAAGAAAGTGTCTCTGCAACGGATTTTGCATGATACTGATCAAAATTACTCATAACCAGAACCTTCAGCTTTGGCTGATTTTGTAGTAGATTAAGCACCAAATGTTTGGTATGAGTGATGAAGGTATAAGATAGATGATTTACCATCATTGAACTAGAACAAACTTCAAGAGTCTCTAAATAATGAGAAAGCTCTTTTTTTACATCTGAAACAAATTTAGGGAAAATATTTTGAAAATTCCTGATTGTATTCCCTTTTTGATCAAATAAAATAAACTCAGTGGACAACTCCTGACGATACAGATGTGCAGTATTATGCAGATGCCAAATCAGATTATCCTTATTCTCAATCTCAATCTGATACTTGACTGAAATCTGATCGATAAAACCACTCAATAGATGGTAAGATTTTTCAACATAGCTATCCTTTTTTACGCATTTCAAAAAGAGACTTTCATCTATGAAAAACATTTTTTGAAAGTAAGACACAAATAATTGGCAAACGACTTCTTCATCTAAAGAGATATTGTATTCTAATTCAAAATTCTTAGCAACACCTTCTATTCCTTCTGCCTGCATTAAAAAATCCAAACTTTGATCGTTAAAAGAGTCTTTCTCTACTTCCATGAAATGACTAAACTTTATTCTATATAGGTTCGTAACTAGGAGCAACTTTAGCATTCTATGAGTTGACAAATTCATTGGAAAGCTTGTTTCCTTATAAACCAATTCTAACAATTGAGATAGGGGTTCTGATGAAAAATTTTCAAATGGCCATTCAAGGAAATAATATTTTTCTGAAAAATATTGTGCAAAAAAGTAACGAATGTCTCTCTCATTTCCAATGATTTGAACAGGGGTCAGACTGATTTCAAATTGAAATTGTATTTTAATCACTTTATTGATTTGGCTAATAATACGATAGAGCGAAGATGAACTGATATAAAATTCTTTACAAATACTCTCAGCTTGACAACCTTCATTAAAGAAGATAAATTCTAAAATCGAAAAATGAGTTGAATGCTTAAAGAAATGATGGTAAACCATTTCAATATCGCTATCATCAGTATTAATAATGCGTATACCATTAGTAGAAGAATGAAAAATCAAGTCAGGAAAAGCAGATTTAACATGGGATAAATCATCTTTGACTGCACGTTCTGTACAATTTAGTAACTCTGCTAGTTCAGAACGATGAAACCATCGTTTATGTTCAAATAATAATTCTAATAATTCTAATTGCCTATGACTTTTTTTAGATAATAAATCTCTCATGAATGTCTTTCTCTCTTTATAAATTATCGGATTTCACCTCTTGCAATTATACCACAAAGAATAGGTATAGCATGCTATAACGACTTTTACTAAGATTCTTTATTTCGTATAATAACAGTACGGAGGCAATATATAAACAATTTTCTCATTTTACCGTCTATTGAGGACATGAATACAGAATCAAATTCAAGTCGAAAGATTATATTTTTAGTTTTAAAAATTATATAATATCAACAATCAAAGAATTTGATTTTTTGAAATTAAAATAATAAAGGAGGGTAGGCAATGTTGTGGTCAATTATTGCTGGAGGTCTTATTGGACTTGTAGCAGGTAGAATCACTAAAAAAGGTAGTTCTATGGGAATCGTCGCAAATGTATTCGCTGGTTTAGTCGGGTCATCTGTAGGGCAATCCCTTTTAGGTAGTTGGGGCCCATCCATCGCTGGAATGGCTTTGATCCCATCTATTGCAGGAGCAGCAATTGTTGTTACTGTAGTATCATTCTTTACAGGTAGAAAGTAAACTTTTCGCCAGTAAAGCTAGCAAACTATTTTTAAATCAATGACGAGAAAAATAGTTTAAATGTTAAATCGAAAGGATTGTATATGTCAAAAGCAAAGAAAATATGTTTCATTATTTTCTGTATTTTAATCTTGACAATTTTCCTTCCTGTTTTGATAGATTATCATCAAGTTAGTGATCTAGGCATTCAGCTATTTAGCTGGAGACAGAATCATTTCGTTGAATTCTATCTCTCTAGATATATATTCTGGGGGATAGTGGCTCTATCAACTTTAGTTTTGTTATCGATGTTAGTTGTGTTGTTTTATCCTAAACGTTATTTGGAAATTCAACTTGAAACTAAAAACGATACATTAAAATTAAAGAATTCTGCAATCGAAGGTTTTGTTAGAAGTTTGGTAAGTGATCATGGATTGATTAAGAACCCAACTGTTCATGTAAATTTACGAAAAAATAAATGTTTCGTTCATGTAGAAGGTAAAATTCTTCCTTCGGACAACATCGCTGACAGATGCCAACTAATTCAAAATGAAATAACTAATGGATTGAAGCAGTTTTTTGGTATTGAGCGTCAGGTTAAACTAGAAGTTCTAGTAAAAGACTACCAGCCTAAACCAAAACCTCAAAACAAAAAGACTGTTAGTCGTGTGAAGTAAGGAAGTAAAAAATGGAATGGCTTAAACAATATCGATATCCAATTATCGCTGGTCTCATAGGCGTATTTCTCGCTTGTTTGATTATCTCCTTTGGCTTCTTCAAAACAATATTTGTATTGATTTTAGGAGCACTGGGAGTTGCAGCTGGATTATATATCGAAAAAAACTATATAGATAAATAAAAAAAATAAAAATTACTAATTTAATTAAAGGAGTTTCATATGTCAAACGAAAAAAACATTAACACTAACGTAGAAAAGAAAGATGCTACTGCTGTAGCTCACGAAATCAAAGGAGAACTTACTTACGAAGATAAAGTTATCCAAAAAATCATTGGTCTGTCACTAGAAAACGTTTCAGGTCTTTTGGGAATCGACGGTGGTTTCTTCTCAAATCTTAAAGAAAAAATCATTAACAGCGATGATGTAACAAGTGGTGTTAACGTAGAAGTTGGTAAAACACAAGTTGCAGTTGACTTAAACGTTATTGTTGAGTACCAAAAAAATGTTCCAGCTTTATATTCAGAAATCAGAGAAATCGTATCTTCAGAAGTTGCTAAAATGACTGACTTGGAAGTTGTTGAAATCAACGTAAACGTTGTCGACATCAAAACTAAAGAACAACATGAAGCAGACTCAGTAAGCCTTCAAGATCGCGTATCTGACGTGGCTGAATCAACAGGAGAATTCGCTTCAGAACAATTCGAAAAAGCTAAATCTGGTCTAGGATCTGGTTTCTCAACTGTTCAAGAAAAAGTTAGCGAAGGTGTAGAAGCTGTTAAAGGTGCAACAACTGGTGTAGTATCTCACGAAAAAACTCGTGTAAACTAAGATTAAAATAAATATAACAGGAGAAATTATCATGTCAGTAGAAGAAAAATTAAATCAAGCTAAAGGTTCTATTAAAGAAGGTGTTGGAAAAGCCATCGGTGATGAAAAAATGGAAAAAGAAGGAGCAGCTGAAAAAGTTGTTTCTAAAGTAAAAGAAGTTGCTGAAGATGCCAAAGATGCTGTAGAAGGCGCTATCGAAGGTGTTAAAAACATGCTTCATAAAGAAGATAAATAAGGTTTATACTTTATATATAGTTTTAAAATTAAAATAGAGAACATTATTGAACTGCATCCCAAAAGTTAGACAAAAAATCTAATTTTGGGGGTCAGTACATATTCGTTCTCTTTTTTTATTTATGAAATTCTAACAAAATATGAAACTATATCAAAAGTAATTGTTATTCAGAATATCCTTGTAATCAAAACTTTATGCTTTCTATCTCCCCTTTTTCATGATGTATTTCCGTACAGGTTCTTCAACTATTTGAACGATTTCAAATCCTTCTTTTTGATAAAGGTGCTGGGCTGCTTGATTTGCCTCGAAGACATTTAAAGAAATACTATCTATGTCTCCATTTTCAAAGGCCAAACTAACAAATTTCCTTAAAGCCTGGCTACCTAAGCCTTGCCCCTGTTTCTGGGGATTGATAAAAAATCTTCCAATATGAAGATTCTTGTCTTCTAGCCTGATTTTCTGGATAAGCCCCACAAACTCTTGTCCATCAAAGATCGAAAAGATTCCTTCCAACTCCTGCAAGGTTTGGATAGTCAAGGGAAAAGAAATCATTGTTCCCATCCATTGTTCTTGAAAGGATTTGCCTAGGGAGTTGGACCATTGGCAGACGAGCTGAGCATTTTCTGTAGTCACATTTTCTTCAAAACGAATTGTCATCTTGACCTCACTATCTTGTTTATGTTTCTCCATTATACTACTTCTCCCATTTTTTACGAATAGATAAGTATGATTGATATTTATTTTTTTCTTGTCGGGAGCATTCTCGCTTCCTTTCTTGGTTTGGTCATTGACCGTTTCCCTGAGCAATCCATTATCAGTCCAGCCAGTCACTGCGATTTTTGTCAGATTCGCTTGCGTCCCTTAGATTTGATTCCTATTCTGTCGCAGGTACTCAATCGCTTTCGCTGTCGCTACTGCAAGGCTCCTTATCCAGTCTGGTATGCCTTTTTTGAACTAGGTTTAGGACTCCTCTTTCTGGCTTGGTCTTGGGGATTACTTTCCTTGGGGCAAGTCATCCTGATAACTGCCGGTTTGACCTTGAGCATCTACGACTTGCGCCATCAGGAATACCCCTTACTGGTCTGGATTGTCTTTCATCTACTCCTAATGGTCTGCTCTGGCTGGAATCTGGTCATGGTCTTCTTCCTTGTCCTTGGAATTTTGGCTCATTTTATCGATATCCGCATGGGCGCAGGGGATTTTCTCTTTCTGGCTTCTTGCGCTCTCGTCTTTAGCGCAACAGAATTACTCATCTTGATTCAGTTCGCTTCTGCGACGGGCATCCTGGCCTTTCTCCTGCAAAAGAAAAAGGAAAGACTTCCTTTCGTGCCTTTCCTCTTACTCGCTGCTTGTGTGATTATTTTTGGTAAGCTACTGCTTGTTTGATAAAGTCCTCAATCGGCTCTCCTTGGTGGAGAGCTTTTACGATTTTCGAACCTACGATAACACCATCTGACACCGAATTAAAGCGTTCTACATCGGCTTGACTTGACACACCAAATCCTGTCAAGACTGGGATATCTGCTACTTGATGCAATTGTGCCAAGTGCTTGTCCAAATCTGCACGGTAATTGCCTGATTTCCCTGTCACCCCATTGATGGCAACGGCATAGACAAAGCCTTCTGCTCCCTTGATCAACTCTTTTTGACGCTCAAGTCCTGTGGTCAAGCTTACTAAAGGAATCAAAGCAATGTCTGTATCTGCCAAAAAAGGCTCTACAAAGTTGGCATGCTCATGAGGCAGGTCTGGGATAATCAAGCCCTTAACTGCTGTATCTGCCAAATCTTTGACAAATTTCTCCACACCGTACTGAAAGAGAGGGTTAAAGTAGGTCATGATGACAAGCGGAACCTCTGTTTCAATGGTTTTCAAGGTTTCAACCAAAGCCTGAGTAGACGTCCCGTGAGCTAGACTGCGTAAGCCTGCTTCTTCGATAACAGGTCCATCTGCAACAGGGTCTGAAAAGGGAATACCCACTTCAATGGCTGAAACGCCTAAATCTTCTAAAAAGTGGATTGTTTCTCCGAGTCCATCCAAACCTTTCTCGTGATCTCCAGCCATGATATAGGGAACGAAAATTCCTTTTCCAGCTGCTTTAATAGCATTCAATTTTTCTGTTAGTGTCTTAGGCATGAGCTTCTCCCTTCTTTGCTGCATCTGCTTCCAAGCGGTCTTTGACTTGGACCACATCCTTGTCCCCACGACCTGATAGGCAGACAATCATAGACTTGTCTGGTCCAAGTTCTTTGGCTAATTTCACTGCGAAAGCAATGGCATGGCTAGATTCCAAGGCTGGGATAATCCCTTCTACGCGAGACAAGAGCTGGAATCCTTCCAAGGCTTCTTCGTCTGTCACAGGAACATAGCTGGCACGTTTGATATCGTGGTAGTGAGAATGTTCTGGACCGATACCAGGATAGTCCAAACCTGCTGAGATAGAGAAGGCTTCAAGAATTTGACCATGGGCATCTTGGAGCACATCCATGAGAGAACCGTGGAGGACACCCGGACGACCCTTGGTCAAGGTAGCAGCGTGGTGTTCCGTATCCACACCAAGTCCAGCCGCTTCAGCCCCATACATAGCTACTGATTCATCTTCTACAAATGGATGGAAGAGCCCGATAGCGTTAGAACCACCACCAACACAAGCTACTAGGGCATCTGGCAAATCTCGACCTGTCAAGTCACGGTACTGTTGTTTAGCTTCTCTACCAATAACGCTTTGGAAGTCACGAACGATTTCTGGGAATGGATGAGGCCCCAAGGCAGAGCCAAGGATATAGTGGGTATCATCGATATTAGCTACCCATGAACGAAGGGCCGCATTGACTGCATCCTTGAGCACGCGCGAACCATCTGTTACGGCTTCAACCTTAGCTCCCAAAAGCTCCATACGAAACACATTGAGGGCTTGGCGTTTGACATCTTCCTCACCCATGTAGATAGTACATTCCATGTTAAAGAGGGCTGCAGCAGTTGCAGTTGCCACACCGTGCTGACCAGCACCTGTTTCAGCGATAATTTTCTTTTTACCCATGCGTTTAGCCAGAAGAACTTGTCCCAAGGCATTGTTAATCTTGTGGGCCCCTGTATGGTTAAGGTCTTCACGTTTAAGATAAATCTTGGCTCCGCCAATATGCTGGGTCAAGTTTTTTGCGTAGTAAAGGGGAGTTTCACGTCCTACATACTGACGTAAGAGTTGGTTTAATTCCTCTTGGAAACTTGGGTCTGCCTGACTTTCACGGTAGGCCTTTTCCAACTCCAAAACTGCTGTCATCAATGTTTCTGGGACGAAACGTCCGCCGAATTTTCCGTAAAATCCATCTTTATTTGGTTCCTGATATGCCATTCTTTACCCTCTCTATAAATCTTCTAATCTTTTCATGATCTTTTTGTCCATCTGTCTCCACTCCGCTTGATACATCTACTGCATAGGGAGTAAAATGTTGAATTGCTTTTACTACATTGTCTTCCTTAAGTCCACCTGCGATAAAGAAGGGCTGAGCTAGTCCAGCCGTATCCAGTTGACCCCAATCAAAGGTCTGGCCACTCCCAGCCACAGGAGCATCAAAGAGTAGATAGTCTGCCTGAGAATTAGGCACATGCCCATTTCCATCCACCTGCACAGCCTGAATGCTGGCACAAGGCAAATTCTCAAACAAATCATCTGCTACCTGACCATGAACTTGAACCAAGTCCAAGCCAACTTTTTCAATCGCTTCTAGCAGTTGAGCTCGACTTGGTGAAACAAATACACCAACCTTTTTAACGTTCACTGGAATGAGCTTTGCCAGCTCAGCAGCCTGTTCTAAGGTCACCTGTCTCTTACTAGGTGCGAAGACAAAACCGATGTAGTCTGCTCCTGCTGATACGGCTGTTTCCACCGCTTCTTTGGTCGATAGTCCACAAATCTTAACCTTTGTCAATCTGCAACTCCTTGATTCTTTGAGCCACATCCTCTGCCTGCATGAGAGCTGTTCCCACCAAAATTCCGTTAAAGTATAGGGCTACTCGTTCCGCATCCTGCCCTGTGAAAATGGCAGATTCAGAAATATAATAGCGACCTTCCTTAAAGTGCTGGGCCAAGTCTACACTGGTCTGCAAGGCGACTTCAAAGGTGGTCAAGTTGCGGTTATTAACCCCAATAATCTCCGCACCAAGTCTATGAGCCACTTCTAGTTCAGCTAGATTGTGAGTTTCCACCAAGACTTCCAGACCAAGCTCTGTCGCGTAGTCATAGAGTTCCTTGAGGCGTTCTTCTGACAAGGCAGCCACGATGAGCAAGATAACTGTCGCACCGGCATTGCGGGCGCGGATGATTTGCTTTTCATCGATGATAAAGTCCTTGTTGAGCGTCGGAATATCTACCTGACTGGAAATCTCCCTTAGATAATCCAAATGCCCTTTAAAGAAAACCTCATCTGTTAAAACCGAAATCATCACTGCTCCGTTCGCTTCATAAGTCTGGGCCTGCTGCACAATATCCACATCGAGATTGATATCTCCCAAACTAGGGCTAGCTTTCTTTACCTCAGCGATTACCTGCAAGCGGTCTTGGTGATTCTTCAAAAAGTCAGCCAAGCGATAGGTCTGGCGCAGGGACTGGATTTCCTCCAGCTCCATCTGCTCAACCTCACGCGCCTTCTGCTCCAAGATTCGTGCTAAAAATTCCTGACTCATTTTTGGTACTCCTGTAACAGTCTGAGTTTTTCAAGGGCCTTGCCACTAACAATCACTTGACGAGCCAAGGCAACTCCTTCCTTGATACTAGCTACCTTACCATTAGCATAGAAACCAAGACCAGCATTTAAAACTGTAGTTTCCAAGAATGGACTTGGTTCATTTTTAAGAACGCTGAGCAAAATTTCTGCATTTTCCTGAGCATTGCCTCCACGGATATCTTCGATAGCGTAGCGTTCCATCCCCAGATCTTCTGGAGTAAAGCTTGACAAGGTGATTTCGCCATTTTCAAGCAGAGCAATCTTGGTTGTTCCATTCAATCCAGCTTCATCCAGTCCTTCTGGTCCAGCAACTACGATGGCACGTTTGCGACCCATATTTTTCAAAACCTGAGCTGTACTTTCTAGCAGTTCTGGACGACTAATACCAAGAAGCTGTGTTTCCAAAGCCATTGGGTGAATCAGGGGACCAGTCAAGTTCATAATCGTTGGAATTCCCAATTCCAAACGAGCTGGCATGATGTATTTCATCGCTGGGTGCATATTTTTAGCGAAGAGAAAGACGATTCCAGTTTTATCAAAGACCTTACCTAGTTCAGCTGGTTTGAGGTCTAGGTTGATGCCCAAGGCTTCTAGGACATCTGCAGAACCAGATTTAGAAGAAATCGAGCGGTTACCATGCTTGGCCATGTGAACACCGCCACCAGCCAAGACAAAGGCTGCAGTTGTGGAAATGTTAAAACTGAAAGACTTGTCCCCACCTGTACCACAGTTGTCCATGGCATCATGAATCTCAGTTGGAATATGTTGTGCATGTCCTCTCATGACTTGGGCAATGGCTGTGCGTTCTTCAGGTGTTTCCCCCTTCATCTTAAGGGCCAAGAGAAGAGAAGCAATCTGCGCCTCCGTTACACGCCCAGTTACGATACGCTCAATGACATCCGTCATTTCCACACCTGATAAATTTTCAAATTTTGCTAGTTTTTCAATAATCTCTTTCATCCTAGTTTCCTCACTTTACAACCTGCTCGATAAAATTCCGAATAGAAGACAAGCCATCTGGCGTTCCAATACTTTCTGGATGGTACTGGAAGCCATAAATTGGAAGTGTTTTGTGTTGAATCCCCATGATGGCTTGGTCATCAGTAGAACGAGCTGTCACTTCAAATTCTTCTGGCATTTCCTCAATCAAAATACTGTGATAACGCATGACCGCACGGCCATCCTCGATACCTTGATACAAAACAGATGGTGCTTCAAAACTGATATTGCTCTGTTTCCCATGCATGACTTTTGGAGCCAAACCTAGCCTCCCACCAAAGACTTCTGCGATGGCTTGGTGACCCAAACAAATCCCAAGAATCGGCTTCTTGCCAGCAAAGTCACGAATCATGTCTTCCATCTTTCCAGCATCAACTGGCCAACCAGGACCAGGAGAAAAGACCAGACCATCTGCTTTTTCAGCTTCTTCATACAGCTTGGGATCATCATTTCTCAAAACCTGTACTTCTGCAAAATTCCCAATGTATTGGGCCAAGTTATAGGTAAAAGAATCATAGTTGTCAATCAATAAAATCATGGTCTTAGTTCTCCAATTCTAGTCATAGATTTAGCTTTGTTAATGGTTTCTTGGTATTCGTTTTGGGCGATAGAGTCGTAGACAATCCCCGCCCCAGCCTGCACATAGGCTGTTTGATTTTTAAGAATCATGGTTCGGATGGCAATGGCAAAGTCCATACCACCTGTCGCAGACAAGTAGCCGATTGCTCCTGCATATACTCCCCGTTTTTCTGTTTCCAATTCATAGATACGTCTCATAGCTCGAATCTTTGGTGCTCCAGAAACGGTTCCAGCTGGAAGTGTTGCTTTCAAGGCATCCATAGCAGTGAGTTCTGGAAGCAAACGCCCCTTGACCACACTGGTCAAATGCATAACATAACGGAAGAGCTCCACTTCCATATACTTAGTGACTTGGACACTAGCCGTTTCAGAGATGCGGCCAATATCATTACGACCCAAGTCTACTAACATTCGATGCTCTGCTGTTTCCTTCTCATCCGAAAGCAGGTCTGTCGCCAAAGCCTTGTCTTCTTCATCCGTAGCGCCTCTTGGTCGCGTACCTGCAATCGGATTGGTTGTCACGATGCCATTTTTGACAGAAACCAAACTTTCTGGACTGGCACCGATGATTTGATAATCCCCAAAATCATAGAAATAAAGGTAATTAGAAGGATTAGTCACGCGGAGATTTCTGTAGAAGTCAAATGGATTTCCAGTAACTTCTGCTGAGAAACGCTGGCTGAGTACACATTGGAACATATCTCCATTACGAATCAAGTCACGAGCGGTTTCCACCATTTCCTCAAACTTCTGAGGAGCGATATGGGGTTTGAAGTCTAACGGAGATAGATCCAAGTCTTCAAATTCATTTGGAGCAGGAATGCGTAATTCCTCAAGCACTTGGTTCAAGGCTTCTTCCAAGTCTTCTTGACTACGCTCACTATAGAGAGCATCTTCAATGACATGAATTTTTTCCTTCTTGTGGTCAAAGACCATATAACTCTCATAGACAAAGAAATGCATGTCTGGCGTTCCAATAGTATCTTGAGGAATTTGACCAATTTCTTCATAAAGCGAAATCATATCGTAACCAACAAATCCAATGGCTCCCCCACCAAAAGGGAGGTCTGAATGGTGTTGGCTCTTATGAGTCACTTCATAAAGGAAATCCAAGGGATCCCGATCAATCACCTGCCCATTTTGATAAAGAACTCCATTTTCAAACTTAATCTCAAAGACTGGATTATAGGCTAGGATAGAAAAACGAGCTGTTTCCTTGTCTCTCGGAATACTCTCTAAGATAACCTTGTGTTGCCCCTTTAGGCGCATATAAGCCAAGATTGGTGATAAGACATCTCCATGAATGATTCGTTCCATTGTAATTTCCCTTTCAGTTCTACTTCTAGTCCGTGGCGACTGTATGAAAAATCCCCACGCAAAATAACTTGCGTGAGGACGAAATTCGCGGTGCCACCTCAATTATAGGATTTCTCCTATCTCTCATTCCTGTCTCAGAAACCTCCTGTAACAGGCTGTGCGATAAAGGGCACTCCCTTGAGAATTATGTTTTCTTCTCTCGTTTCAGATGGACCCAACCTTACAGTTTTCTCTGCTTGTTTCCAGCAACCACAAGCTCTCTGTGAGAGAAAGGACTGTAATTTTTCCATCTATTATTTTTTAGCTTCTAGGTAGTCTGCAATCGCAGCTACGTCCTTGTCTCCACGACCAGAGACATTGATGATGATAATGTCGTCTTTACTTAGTTTCGGTGCACGTTTAACTGCTTCTGCGATAGCGTGCGAACTTTCAATCGCTGGGATAATTCCTTCAGTCTTGCTGAGAAGGAGGAGAGCCTGAACAGCTTCTTCATCCGTCGCAGCAACATATTCCACGCGACCTGAATCTTTGAAGTAGGCGTGTTCTGGGCCAACCCCTGGATAGTCCAATCCAGCTGAGATAGAGTAAACTGGAGCTAGCTCTCCATCTTCCTTAAAGACTGCATAGGTCTTCATGCCATCGACAATTCCGATACTACCTTTTGTCATAGTAGCTGCGTGCTTGTCTGTATCAAGTCCGTGACCAGCAGCTTCAACTCCAACCAATTTGACTTCTTCATCAGCCACATACTGTGAAAAAGCACCGATGGCATTAGAGCCACCACCTACACAGGCAATAACGTAGTCTGGTAAACGACCTTCTTTTTCTAAGATTTGACGGCGAGATTCTTCACTGATGACCTTTTGGAACTCATGAACAATGGTAGGATAAGGGTGAGGACCCACAGCAGATCCCAGAACATAGAAGGCTTCAAGGTCATTCATCCATGCTCCAAAGGCTGCATCAACCGCATCCTTAAGAGTTCGTGTCCCCGTTTCAACTGCGTGAACAGTTGCTCCCATCATCTCCATACGGAAAACATTGAGACGTTGGCGTTCCACATCTTCTGCCCCCATGTAGACATCACAAGCCATACCAAACTTAGCTGCAGCTGCCGCCGTCGCAACCCCGTGCTGACCAGCTCCTGTTTCTGCGATTACTCGTTTTTTGCCCATACGTTTAGCAAGAAGAATTTGTCCTAAAACGTTGTTGAGCTTGTGAGAACCAAGGTGGTTAAGGTCTTCACGTTTGAGATAAATCTTAGCTCCACCTAGGTGCTCTGTCAAACTTTCTGCAAAATAGAGCGACGTTTCGCGACCTGAATAATCCTTTAAGTAATGGCGAAATTCTGCCAAAAATTCTGGATCATCCTTGTACTTGTCAAATGTCACTTCCAACTCATCCAACAAAGCCTGAATCGGCTCCGGTACGAAACTACCACCAAATTGTCCAAAATAACCTTTAGTTGTCATAAAATTTTCCTCTTTCTGTATTGATTCCAAGATATGAAAAAAGCCCTCACACAGAAAACTACTCTGTGTGAGGGCGTTGGTAACGCGGTGCCACCTCAATTATAAAGGGACTATCCCTTTACATCTCTGCCTTGTCTAACAACAAGTTGCACTGTAAGGTGTGCGCACCGAATTTTCATTGTTTCAAATTCATTTTTAAAATCAGCCCACTTTCACTACTTCCAACCACCTGTTCACAATCACCACAGGCTCCCTGAAGATCAAAAATAGTTACTTTTCTGATTTGTTGAACTTATTTTAATACTTTGTTTTTTCTTTGTCAAGACTTTTTTACAATTTTTTTGATGAAGTTAGCACTTTTTCAGAAACTGTTTTGAAAGTCTCAATGATATAGTCCACTTCTTCATCGCTTAATTTAGTGTGAAGAGGGAGCGTAATTTCATTTTCAAAGAAGGCATAGGCTCTTGGATAATCTGCCATATCAAAACCAAGATTCTTATAGGCTGTCAAGAGAGGAAGCGGTTTGTAGTGAACGTTACTTGCAATTCCTGCTTTAGCTAATTCTTGGATAATAAGATTGCGTTCTTCTAAGCTCGCTCCTTCTACATGGGTGATGTAGAGGTGGCGTGAAGATTCGACAGTTTCAGTCTTGTGTGCCAATGGATGGATACGAGAACCTGCAAAACCACGGTCATAGCGGTCCACAATGTCCTTACGACGTTCTAGCAAAGCTGGATAACGGTCCAATTGTACCAAACCAAGGGACGCCATGATATCGGTCATATTGCACTTGTAGGCTGGTGTGACGATATCGTATTCCCATGAGCCCAGTTGCATCTTAGCTAAAGCATCCTTAGTTTGTCCGTGAAGGGAAAGAATTTGGAATTCCTTGTACATTTCTTCGTCATCAATCGCTGGATTGGCTTTCCAAGTCGCACTTCCTCCCTCAGCAGTTGTAAAATTCTTAACGGCATGGAACGAGAAGGAAGTAAAGTCCGCGATAGAACCAGCAGGTTGTCCTTTATAGGTTGATCCCAAAGCATGGGCACTATCAGATACAATCACAATACGGTTAAAAGCTTTTTGCCACTTGCTTGCAGCAGTAAAGAGGTCACGTTTTTTCTCCACAACTTGGAACAAACGGTCATAGTCGCACACAATCCCCGCAAGCTCTACTGGGATGATAACCTTAGTTTTCTCAGTAATGGCTTGCTCCAGTAGGTCATAGTCCATCTCAAAAGTATCTGCTTGGATATCCACCATGA
Source organism: uncultured Streptococcus sp. (assembly GCF_963516515.1). Lineage (GTDB taxonomy): Bacteria > Bacillota > Bacilli > Lactobacillales > Streptococcaceae > Streptococcus. The sequence goes on from NZ_CAUQCJ010000004.1 coordinate 70,185, forward strand.
CAGGGGTTGCTCCTACGTGTGTGATAACACTACATGAAGCTGTATAGGTCATGGCTGGAACGATGACTTCATCACCAGGTCCTACTTCCAAGACGCGCAAAATCAACTCAAGAGCGGCAGTCGCAGAGTTAAGACAGACAGTCTTAGGCGTCTGTGTATATTGAGACAAGCGACGCTCCAGTTCTTTTGTCTTAGGACCTGTTGTGATCCAACCAGAACGCAGGGTATCCGCTACTTCAGCAATTTCTGCTTCCGTAATATCGGGTGGTGAAAATGGAATATTGTAATTTGGCATTGATTTGCTCCTTTTGTCTGTACTCATTTTCTCATGACTACTTTATTTTAGCACTTCAAACACGGTTTGAAACATGATTTTGATGTCTCCAAGGAAACTAAATTCTCGGAGATAAGAAAGGTTATAGCGCATCTTTTCAGGAAGGACGTGTTCGACATAGGCTTGGTCAACCGACAGACCTTTCTCCGTCATTTGACTGATGATAGTATCCTCATCCTTGTAGTTGATGCTGGCTGGAGAGGTAATCCCTGCTGGTAAAAGTAAGGTCGCCATCATTTCAGGGTTATACTGCTCTGTATAACGTGGCACTTCAGGACGCGTCCCTACAAAGGACATTTCGCCTTTCAGGACATTGACCAGCTGAGGCAGTTCGTCCAAACGGACACGGCGGATGAAATTGCCAACCTTGGTGATGCGGCTGTCGTTAGCAGAAGTCACTAGACTTCCTTTTTTGTCCGCATCCGTCACCATGGTACGGAACTTCCAAATCTTGAACCGACGGTTGTACTGGGTCACGCGCTCTTGCTTGTAAATCACTGGCCCCTTGCTATCCAACTTGATCCAAATGCTCAAGATGAGAAAGATGGGAGAGGTCAGAACCAGTACGACCAAGGCTAGAACCCAGTCCAAGCAACGCTTGAAAATCAGCGAACCCTTCCTTTTAGAGACAAGCTGGTAGTAAGACTCAACCTCGCTTGATTTCATTTCCACGGGCAAGTCTTCCCATTTCAGCATGCTGTTTCTCCTTTGTTTTTATTATACTATTTGTCAACATTTTTCATTATACCACAAAATGGAAAAGGCGGTGAAAGAAATCTGTAATTTGAAGGATTTCCTTCTTATGCTCAATGAAAATCAAAGAGTATTAAGACATAGCACCCGCCTGCAAACTATACATCTTGTGATAGGTTCCTCCCAAGGCCAAGAGTTCCTCATGGGTTCCGCTCTCGATAATGCGTCCCTTATCCAAAACATAGATACAGTTAGCATCTTGTATGGTTGAAAGGCGGTGGGCAATGGCAATGGTTGTCCGCCCTTGTCTCATCTTAGCCAGAGAAGCTTGAACCATACTTTCTGTTTCAGAGTCAATATTAGCTGTCGCTTCATCCAAAATCAGGATTTTAGGCTGACTGGCAACTGTTCTGGCAAAGGCAAGAAGCTGGCGTTGGCCAGTAGAGAAGCTCGAACCACGCTCAGACACAGGGGCATCATAACCCTGCGGAAGGTCCTGAATAAAGGAAGCAGCATCCACAAAGGCAGCTGCAGCCTGAACCTGCTCATCACTAAGATCTTGGTACATAGCGATATTGGACTTGATAGTCCCGTGATAGAGGAAGGGATCTTGCAAGACCAGACCGATGTTCTTTCTCAACTCTTCCTGACTGTAGTTCCTGATATCCACATCATCCAAGAGAACTCGCCCTGACTGGAATTCATAAAAGCGCATGAGTACATTGATGATCGAAGATTTCCCCGAACCTGTATGCCCTACAAAGGCAATAGTTTCACCCTTGTTAACAGAGAAAGAAATATCATCCAGAATCTGATGTTTGCCATCATATGAGAAACACACATGTTCAAAACGGATATTGCCTTCTTGAACTTTGGCTTGCCCATTTTCTTGAAGAGGCTCATAGGTCTTCTCGTCAATCAAGGCAAATACACGCCCTGCAGACACCATGGACGTTTGAAGGGTTGAAAAGTTTTGCGTCACCTCAATCAGGGGGTCAAAGAGACGATTGATGTACTGGATAAAGGCATACATGGTTCCTGCCGTTATCCCAATAGAAAGGCCACGGTAACCAAAGTAGGCCATCAAAACGGCATAACCTAAAAGTTTCAGCAAACTCATGGCAGGTCTCAAAAAGAGAGCATCCAAGGCTACAGAACGGTTGGCATAGACCAAGTGTTCTTGGTTGATCTCATCAAATTCTGCCTGCAGGCGCTTCTCTTGGTTAAAGGCCTGGATAATTCTGATTCCCTCGATATTTTCTGCCAGCTTACTATTGATATCTGATAATAGACTTCTGGTTTTCTCGATGATTTTCACTGACTTTTTCCGATAGAAATTAACCAAAAGGAAAATCAAAGGGAGAAAGAGCAAGACTAAAGCTGTCAAACGAAAATCCAGCACCAACATGGTATACAGAGTTGTCAGAAAGATGAAAACTGCTGAGATAAAGCTGGATAAAATCCCAGAAAACATATCACTGATGGTCTCGGTATCATTTGTCAAACGAGAGACGATGGAACCTGCTGGCGTCTTGTCAAAATAAGACATACCCAGCTTTTCCATATTGGCAAAGGCATCCCGACGAATATCCCTAACAATACTGTAAGACACCCGCGCAAAGAGAAGATTACCGACATACTGAACTAGAGTTTGTAGGATATAAAGGCCATAGTAGGCCAGCAAAACAGTAACGGCAACTTGGTTAAGATTGCTGAGGTACTGGTCGATAAAGTGGGAAGCCACGAGGGGAATGACACTTTTAATGACTGTCGTCGCTAGGAGAAAACTGAGTGCCAAAAAAGTCAGAAGTCCATAGGGCTTGAGATAGGACATCAAGCGTTTCAATACAGCCCATTGTTCTTGCTTATTCTGCATCTTCTTCTCCTTTCATTTCCAACTGCTGAGACTGGTAGGTTTGGGCATACCAACCATCCAGAGCTAGCAAGTCATCGTGCGTGCCCCGTTCGATGATTTGGCCATTTTGCAGAACCAAGATCAGATCTGCATGGACGACTGCACTGAGGCGATGAGCTGTGATAATGGTTGTCTTGTCCTTTCGTGTCTCCTTGAGATTGTCGATAATCGCATACTCTGTCTTAGCATCCACGGCCGACAAGGAATCATCTAAAATCAAGATATCAGGGTCTAAAATCATAGCCCGACTCATAGCCAGACGTTGCTTTTGCCCACCAGAAAGACTGACTCCCTTTTCACCAATCAACGTATCAAACCCTTGAGGCATAGCTACAATGTCTTGGTACACTTGAGCTAGCTTAGTCGCTTCCGCGACCGCTGAAAGGGGTAAGTTAGGATTGCCAAAGCGGATATTGTCTAAGATTGAACTCGCAAAGAGGAACTGGTCCTGAGGAACATAGCCCATAAGACTACGAAGGTCTGTCAGACGATAGTCGCGAATATCATGACCATTTAGATAAATAGCTCCCTTATCCACATCGTATTCGCGTAAGAGAAGCTTAATCAAGGATGTTTTTCCAGAGCCTGTCTGCCCGACTAAGCCCAGAGTTTGCCCTTTTTCCAAACTAAAGTGAATATCCGTCAGTGTTTCCTCATTTTCAAAGGCAAAGCTGTCAATGGCATATTCCAAACGTCCATTTTCAATACCATCTAAAGGAAACTCTGGATCTTTTACAGGTGATTCCTGAGATAAAAGTTCCTCAATCCGTTGGTAAGAAACCTTCCCTCGCTGAGTGATATTAAAGAGGAAACCAATAGCCATAAGAGGCCAGACCAACATATCCAAGTAGCTGATGAAGGTGACTAGATTCCCAACGGTGATTTGCCCTTTCTGAACCATCAAGGAGCCGACCAAGAGGGTTAAGACATAGGATGAGCCAACAAACAAGAGAACCATAGGGTCAAAGAGACTATCGTATTTCATGGTTTGGAGGTTCTTTTGGAAGGTCAATTCATTGACTACCTGAAAGGACTTCAACTCGTCCGCCTGGTAACCGAAAGACTTGGTCACTTTGATACCTGATACAGACTCCTGCACCTTGTTATTGAGTTCAGAAAAGGCAGCTTGGGATTCGCCAAAGGTCTTGTGAGTCTTTCTTCCCAAACGACTGGTCGCATAAGCCATGAAAGGCAAGGGTAAAATGGCAACTAAGGTCATTTGCCACGAAATGCTAAAGAACATGGTCAGCAAGGTCACTAAAGCCGTGATAGAGGCATCCACCGCAGACATGACTCCGCCACCTGCGAGACGAGTCAAGGCATTGATATCATTGGTTGCGTGTGCCATCAGGTCCCCCGTCCGATAGGTTTGATAAAAGGCTGGAGACATTTTAGTGAAATGCTCAAACAAGCGAGACCGCATGATCTGTCCCAAGCGGTAGGAAGTCCCGAGGATATACATACGCCACACATAGCGCAGATAGTACATCCCAAAGGCCGCAAGAAGCAAGTAAAATAGGTCAAGAAGGAGGTCCTGCTGGGTTAATTGCCCCGATGTGATAGCATCAATGACCCGCCCCATGACCATAGGTGGAATGAGATTAAGGACGGAAACCAAGACCAAGGCCACAATCCCGACTAGATAACGACGTTTTTCTAACTTGAAAAACCACCAAAGTTTTTGAATAATGGACATAACATCCCTTTCTGATTGCAAATGGAAACCTGAGGCCAAGACTCAATGAAAATCAAATAGCAAACTAGGAAACTAGCCGCAGGTTGTTCAAAGCACTGCTTTGAGGTTGTAGATAGAACTGACGAAGTCAGTAACCTACATACGGCAAGGCGATGTTGACGCAGTTTGAAGAGATTTTTGAAGAGTACAAGACCCCAGGTTTTTCTTATTCATAGGTTACGACTGTGACCGCACCCTTATCATACTCAGCGATAAAGATGTTAGCTACATTTTCATACCCTTGTTTGCTGAGATTATCAAGCAGCCACTCTTCGCTACGACCAATCGATTCTAAAACATCGACTTGGATCACACCGTCAGTCACAACTGGATACTTAGGATTTTCATCTCCCATTTGGACCACGATGAGTTGGCCATTTTGCTCTTGCACAGCTCGTTTAACTTGCTTCATCTGGAAAATCCCTTGGCTACGAAGTTTGAGGGCTACATCCGCTGCAGACAAGCCAACTGAACGACAGGCTTCTGGGTCAATCTGCCCATTTTTGATGAGGAGAGTTGGTTTCCCATCAATCAAGCGTTTGACAAAACGAACATTGTTATTGAGCCACTTGAGTGTCAAAACCAAAATAGTCCACATCATCAGAATCACTGCATACTGCAGAATGCTAATAGAACTATTGTAAATTACCCCACCGATGATACCACCAAGAACATAGTTCTGAATTTGGTCTGTCGCAGAGTTAGGTGCTAGGTTCCCCTTTCCTGTCACATTGATAACAAAAACAAGCGAGAAGAGTCCCAAGGCCAGTTTGATTAAAATTTCCATATAGTTGAGTGTCATTTGTTTACCTCCACCAATTCAATAGCGTCTGTTTGATGCAATTCTAATTTCTCTAAAAGATACTTGTCTGGTTGGCTCCCGTTCATGGCGCGGTAGACATTTGGACCTACCTTGACAAGCGCTCCATCAGTGGCTGCAGAAGTATTGACATAAACTTCTGATTTATCCACTCCCAAGTCTTTGGAAACAACCTCTATGAAATGAAGTGAAGTTTGAAATTGGTTGTTAGAGGCTTGATTGGTCTGGTATTTCGAAATCGTCACCAAAAGCATGGCCACCAAAGTCAAGGCCAAAATCATGACCAATTCCCGAAATTTAGTTCCCTTTTTATCACGATAAGCCTTAAAAGCAAAAAATCCTGTGATAGTTAGGAGCACAATCCCAAAGCCAATCATGATGCCATTTTGCTGACTGATTTGGCTAAGTACATAGTCATATGAGTAAAATTTCATTTATTTTCACTCCCTTTCATAAAATCATTCTTAATTATAAACGAAAGAGAGTGATTTTTCAAGCCATACGTTGGGGAAATGGACCTATCAGACCAACTTCTCAAACTAATGACTCCAGTAGCTATTTCAAGATTCTGATTTTGATAATTGATAAGAATAGACACTAGGAATTATCACTACAAAGAAAAGTGTCAAGAAGAATACCCAGTAAACATACAGTTGCACAAAGGAATTTAGAAACAATAACAATCCTCCTAATACCCATATTTTTCCAGCTAGGCGATGCGTTTTTTTCCAGTTTTCATCATTCTCCAAGGTCCACGGTAGTCGAATACCGATTATATAATTTCGGTGTGTTTTTGGTAGATAATTTCCAATTACAATCATCACGACTCCCATAAAAATCTGAGCTAGTAGCCCACTCATCATGGAATAACCCAAAGATTCTCCGAAGATAGAAATCATTAATAGACAAGATACAAAAGGAATAATCCAGTAAATCAAAAGTTGTATTTTTGAACTGATATTGCTAGATTTAGGATCCTTAATCATTAAAAATAGAAGCAACCAATGCATCAAAAGCATGAGAGTCGGTAATCCAAAGATAGCAAACATTTTATGATTGTAGCCATCTGCTTGGCCCAGTAGATTAAAATGAGTGGGTATCTCCTCTGGTAATTGATTCCAGAAAACACAACCTACAAGGGAAGGTAGTAGGATGAGAATGCTCGTAAATAATACCAATTTCTTATTGATTTTTATCTTCATCAAAATGATCTCCTTTCAGATCTGCTAACCAAACCATTATATCCTCTAAAACCGATGTATTTAACTCATAGTAAATAAAGTTTTTTTCTTTCATTTCATGAATCAAATCCGCTGCTTTCAAAATCGTGAGATGGTGTGAAATAGTTGCATTAGTCAACTCGAATTTACTGGCAATTTCTCCTGCAGATAATCTACCTGCTTTGAGTAAATTTAAAATCTCTCTCCTAACTGGATGAGATAAGGCTTTAAAGCTATTTGCAAAACTCATAATGCCTCCTTCCCCTTTGTAATATTAGTAGGGCTAGGAATAAGCAAGGTAGAACTGATAGCATTCCGGTCGGTGATGGGCCTAAAATCAAGAGGCTTGAAACTTTTTCTCCTGGTAATTGAAAGAGTAACCCAATACCTGCAGTTGCATTGATTGCCCCATGAAATAGAGCAGAAGCCCAGATAGAACCTGTCTTTTCCAACAACCAGCTCAACAATATTCCTAGGCTAAAACAAGATAGAAACATAGCAACAACTCCCAAAACGGGATAAGCAAAATAAGTAAGGCCATAATTATATCCTTGCAAATTGATTGGTAAATGCCATAGACTCCAAATGAGAGCAAGTAAGACATGAGTCTGGACTAGTGAAAAGCGTCCTCTTAGCACTGGGTAAAGATAGCCACGCCAACCAATTTCCTCCCCCAATGCAAAGAAACTATTAAGAAAAGGAGCGTAGGTCAAACTAGCTAGGATTTGAATCAAGGCCAAGAAAGATAAGGGAATGGTTGATTGAGAGACACCTTTTTCTTGTAAAATAGCTTGAATAGATTCAAAACCAAGGCTGAAATTGCTAGGAAATACAAGAAAATAAAGTCCCGCTCCTAAAAAACTGATGACTGCTGGTAACCAGATAGCTAGTAAGTAAAAGCGCCAGTTGCTCTTGAGATTCACAACTAATTTAGATTTGATTCCACTAGGCTGATTCGTGATTTTCCCTAAAATAAAGACTGCAAGTGCAGGCATCCACATGGCTACAATACTAGCAAGTTGACTCCATGGAGAATTTAGACCAACACCACTTAGCCATAGTGCCAACCATATTATCCAAGCAAGGGCATAAGCCAAGACCACAAAAAGAAGGATTGTTCTCTTATTTGACATATATGTAACTTCACTTTCTATTTAGATGTTTTTCTAAATAACATTATACACCTTTCTATTCTAAACACAAGAGCTATTTAGATTTTTTTCTAAATAGTTTAGGGAATTTTTATTTTCTCAGGATAAAGTCTAAAGAGTAATTTTTCAAACCATACGTTGGGGAAATAGACCTTTTTTTGGTATAATAAAATCTATAATCTGAATGAAAAAGGTAACTTTATGAAACTTATCTCATGGAATATTGATTCCCTCAATGCTGCCCTAACTAGTGACTCAGCTCGTGCCAAATTGTCCCAAGAAGTACTACAAACCTTGGTCGCTGAAAATGCTGATATCATTGCTATCCAAGAAACCAAGCTTTCTGCCAAGGGTCCTACAAAGAAACACTTGGAAATTTTAGCTGAACTCTTCCCAGGCTACGAAAATACGTGGCGTTCTTCTCAAGAACCTGCCCGCAAAGGCTATGCCGGAACCATGTTCCTTTATAAGAAAGAACTCACACCTACTGTCACTTTCCCAGAAATCTGTGCCCCTTCTACCATGGACTTGGAAGGCCGTATCATCACCTTGGAATTTGATGAATTTTTCGTAACGCAAGTTTACACACCAAACGCTGGCGACGGTCTCAAACGCTTGGAAGAACGTCAAGTCTGGGATGTCAAATATGCGGAGTACTTGGCTGAACTAGACAAAGAAAAGCCAGTCCTTGCAACCGGTGACTACAACGTAGCCCACAATGAAATCGACCTTGCAAATCCTGCTAGCAACCGCCGTTCACCTGGATTTACCGACGAGGAACGTGCTGGATTTACCAACCTCTTGGCAACTGGATTTACTGATACCTTCCGCCACATTCACGGCGATGTTCCAGAACGCTACACTTGGTGGGCACAGCGCAGCAAGACTTCTAAAATCAACAATACAGGCTGGAGAATCGACTACTGGCTCACAAGTAACCGTCTCGCAGACAAGGTCACTAAGTCTGATATGATTGACTCAGGTGCTCGCCAAGACCACACACCCATTGTCATGGAGATTGAACTCTAAGGAGAAAACGAATGGACTATAAAGCTGTCATTCCTGAATTTGTAGTATCTGACATCGAAAAATCACGCCACTTCTACTGCGACCTGCTAGGATTCTCTGTCGAATACGAGCGTCCAGAGGAGAAATTTCTCTTCCTCTCGCTTGAAGACTGCCAACTTATGCTAGAAGAAGGCAGCGCAGAAGAATTAGCTCAGCTGACCTATCCTTTCGGGCGCGGTGTCAATATCTCCTTTGGCATTGCAGATGTTCCTCAGCTCCACCAAAAACTGCTGGAAGCTGACTATCCTATCCATCGTCCCCTGACAAAAAGAGAATTTCGAGTAGGAGATAGCTTTATATATCCTCATGAATTTGCAGTTTTGGATCCAGATGGCTATTTTTTAAGATTTAGCGAGTAGAATAATAAAGATTGGGAAAAAGTCTTTCAAATCAGAAAAAGGCATATTGTCAGGTCTTGAATAATCTTGATAATATGTCTTTTATGATGAAAAACACATCTAAATATTAGCCTATAATTGAGAATTCGTCCATTTTTCTTCGATTTGTTCGTTTTTTGTCCCAAAACACTGACAAAGTATTTGATTTCTAAAGTTATTTAGTGTAAAATAAAAACATTGGCTCAAGCCTATT
>NZ_CAUQCJ010000005.1:0-65166 GCF_963516515.1 uncultured Streptococcus sp.
TAGCGGGTGCCCACGGAGGACTTACACCTCAGATGCACGACATGCCCGTCGTACCTAAAAAATACAGTACCCACATTCGGTACTGTATTTCTTTTACTCTCATTCTTAAGTTAAATTATTAAAATCCCAGATTTGGTCCATCCAGCCTTCATAGAAGTCTGGTTCGTGACAGACCATAAGAATAGATCCCTTATATTCTTTGAGAGCGCGTTTGAGTTCATCCTTGGCATCCACATCCAAATGGTTGGTCGGCTCGTCCAGCACTAAAACGTTGTTTTCACGATTCATCAAGAGACAGAAACGAACCTTGGCTTGTTCCCCACCTGACAAGACCTGAATTTGACTTTCAATATGCTTGGTTGTCAAACCACAACGGGCAAGGGCTGCACGGACTTCTGCTTGATTGAGGGCTGAAAAGGCATTCCAGACAGCCTCTAGTGGTGTTTGGCGATTACCGCCTTCTACTTCCTGTTCAAAATAACCGAGTTCTAGGTAGTCACCACGTTCCACTTCCCCAGCGATTGGCGGAATAATGCCCAAGAGACTCTTCAAGAGAGTCGTTTTTCCAATACCATTAGCACCGATAATGGCAACCTTTTGATTGCGTTCAAAGGTAAGATTTAAAGGCTTGGTCAAAGGTCGGTCATAACCAATCTGCAAATCCTTGGCTTGGAAGATAAAGCGCCCTGGTGTACGAGCTGGTTTGAAATCAAAGGATGGCTTTGGTTTCTCACTTTGCAGTTCGATAATATCCATCTTATCCAATTTCTTCTGACGAGACATGGCCATGTTTCGTGTTGCAACACGCGCTTTGTTTCGTGCCACGAAGTCCTTGAGGTCCGCAATCTCTTTCTGCTGACGTTCGTAGGCTGCCTCTAGCTGAGATTTCTTCATAGCATAGACTTCTTGGAACTGGTAGTAGTCACCAGAGTAACGCGTCAGCTGTTGATTCTCCACATGGTAGACAATATTAATCACATCGTTCAGGAATGGAATATCGTGTGAAATAAGGACAAAAGCATTCTCATAGTTTTGGAGATAGCGCTTAAGCCAGTCAATATGCTCAGCATCCAAGTAGTTGGTCGGCTCGTCCAACAGCAAGATATCAGGCTTTTCAAGGAGGAGTTTAGCCAAAAGTACCTTGGTTCTTTGCCCACCTGACAAAGAGGTTACATCTGTATCCATGCCAAAGTCCATGACACCAAGGGCACGCGCTACTTCGTCAATCTTGGCATCCAAGATATAGAAATCACGACTCTCCAGACGGTCTTGGAGTTCTCCCACTTCTTCCATGAGAACTTCAACATCCGCACCGTCTTCAGCCATTTCCATATAGAGGTCATTGATACGGACTTCTGCTTTGAAAAGCTCATCAAAGGCTGTACGGAGAACATCGCGCACCGACTGCCCTTCAGCAAGGACGGAGTGCTGATCCAAGTAACCAGCGGTCACATATTTGGACCACTCAACCTTCCCTTCATCTGGCAGCATTTTACCAGTTACAATGCTCATAAAGGTTGATTTCCCTTCACCATTGGCACCGACCAGACCAATATGCTCTCCCTTGAGAAGACGGAAGGACACATCTTCAAAAATTGCACGGTCACCAAAACCGTGACTCAGATTTTTAACTTCTAAAATACTCATTTTAATTCCTTATCTTGTTTTTATGTAATCGTTTATAGAGGAGCCAAGCCAGATAGCCACCCAAGGTATTGGTCCACAAATCATCAATTTCAAAGACGCGATTGAAATCAAAGAAAAAGTCCAAGACTAACTGCGTACACTCGATTCCAAGACTCACTAGAAAACTAAAAAGAAGAAGCTTTTTTGTTTTCCGCAAGTTTGGAAGGAGATAAAGGAGTTGGAAAATCAGAGGAAAAAGCAAGAAGACATTGAGGATATTTTGTAGAAAAATCCAACATAATTGTCCTATGTCACTCACCTCACCCAGTTTCCAGAGAGAATTGAAAGGAGTCAAAAGAAAAACCAGGCGTCCAAGATGCTGAATACCTGGAGTTTCCACCCCCACAGGAGAATGTTCTTGAGGAGTAAAGCAAAAATAGACAATGCAAATGCTATAGAAAATGACTCCCCAGACCAAAACATGATTATAAGTTTTCTTCATCATTAAGGATTGACTGCTGCGACTGCTTTCTGGCGGTCACGTTTCATTGTATTAGAACGCAATTGTCCACAAGCTGCATCAATATCTGTTCCGTGCTCTTGACGAACCACACAGTTGACCCCTTTTTTCTTAAGCGTATCATAGAAGGCCAGGACGCGCTCTTTAGGACTACGGCTATATTGGTCATGCTCACTAACTGGGTTATAAGGAATCAAGTTTACATAAGACAATTTCTTGATATTCTTGAGCAATTCAGCCAATTCCAAGGCTTGTTCTACACCATCATTGACTTCATTGAGCATGATATACTCAAAGGTCACACGACGATTGGTTGTTTCGATGTAGTACTCAATAGCAGCAAAGAGTTTTTCAATCGGAAAGGCACGGTTAATCTTCATGATGCTTGACCGCAACTCATTGTTTGGTGCGTGAAGGGAAACGGCAAGATTGACCTGAACTCCTTCATTAGCAAAGTCACGAATTTTATGGGCCAAACCTGAAGTTGAAACCGTAATATGACGAGCACCGATGGCCATTCCCTTGTCATCATTAATGGTACGAACGAAATTCAAGACATTGTTGTAGTTATCAAATGGTTCACCAATTCCCATGACAACGATATGGCTGACGCGTTCGTCCTGACCACGCTCATCAAAGTATTTCTGAACCAGCATGATTTGCGCTACGATTTCACCGTTATTGAGGTCGCGTTGTTTCTTAATCAAACCAGAGGCACAGAAGGTACAACCGATATTACAGCCAACCTGAGTGGTCACACAGACTGACAAACCATAGTGTTGACGCATGAGTACTGTCTCAATCAGCATTCCATCTGGCAATTCAAAAAGATATTTAACTGTCCCATCAGCAGACTCTTGAACGATACGTTGTTTCAAGGGATTGACCACAAACTGGTCATTAAGCTTAGCAATCAAATCCTTGGAAAGGTTGGTCATCTCTTCAAATGACTGGACACGTTTACGGTAAAGCCATTCCCAGATTTGATCTGCACGGAATTTCTTTTCTCCCTGCTCCAAAACCCATTCCTGCATGGTTTGACGTGTTAAACTATAAATTGACGGTTTCATTTCTTCTCCTTATTCTCTACTCACTTCTGACGAATGACAAAATGACGTTGCCCCTTGTCCTCTTTCTGAGAATGCTGGTCTTTCTGACGACGTCTATTTTTCTTATCTGCATTCGGTTTTCGTTTGGTTTGAGCCTGTTTCTTTCCTTTTCTAGAAGACGATTCTTCTTCCTTCTTACGCATTTTCTTGTCAAATGATGCTCGCTTAGGGGCTTCATTTTCTAAGACAAAATAGGCACAACCATAACTACAATACTCTAAAAGATAGTCTTGTAAACGACTGATTTTTTCAAGTTTTTCTTCTGTTCGGTCATCCTTGTAAAAACCTCGTAGGCGAAGCTGTTCATTACTCCAGTCCCCCACGATATAATCAAACTTAGTTAAGACTTCTGAAAAACGCTGATTAAAAGCCGTCACATCAAAGGCATCCTTGATATTTTCCACCAAGGAAAAAGCTATCCCTTCCGTTTCAACCTTGTCCCCGTGTAAATGGAACTCAGGACCAGGAAACTTGTTATAGTTGTATAATTCAGGTGCAATTTCTTTTCGCATAGATATCCTTTTTTCACGATTACTTAATACTTTATTCTACCATAATTTCTAGCAGTTAGCACGTTTCTCATAAAAATGAAAAAAGTCTGACGATTTTGTCAGACCAAAATAATATAACCTTAAAAAGAGAAGAACAATTCTTCCCTCCAACTATCATTATTTAGCAGCTGCGTACAATTCATCTACTTTATTCCAGTTGATCACTGAGAAGAAAGCTTTGATGTAGTCAGGACGCACGTTGCGGTATTTCACGTAGTAAGCATGTTCCCAAACGTCCAAGCCCAAGATTGGTTTTTTGCCTTCTGAGATTGGTGTGTCTTGGTTTGCTGTTGAAGTCACTTCAAGTTTACCTTCTTTGTTGACAACCAACCATGCCCATCCAGAACCGAAACGAGTTGTTGCTGCTGCAGTGAAGGCTGCTTGGAATTCTTCAAATGAACCAAATGTTGCATCGATTGCTGCTGCAAGTTCTGCTGAAGGAGCTGTTTTCTCAGGAGTCATCAATTCCCAGAAAAGAGCGTGGTTCAAGTGTCCACCACCATTGTTGATAAGTGCTTGACGGATATCAGCTGGGATAGATTCTACATCAGCAAGCAAGGCTTCAAGGTCTTCACCGATTTCAGGGTGTTTTTCAAGAGCTGCATTGGCATTGTTGACATAAGTTTGATGGTGTTTGTCATGGTGCAAATGCATTGTTTCCGCATCGATGTATGGTTCCAAAGCGTCGTATGCATATGGAAGATCTGGTAAGATAATAGCCATCTGTAATACCTCTTTTTCTTTCTATATGAAAATGATAACGCAAACATTCACTTTTTTCAAGTTTTTTGCTTATAGATAAGGAAATCACTGAGATATTTTCTAATAAAAAAGCAAAGAAGAAAGAAACCCACGACAAGATAGTCCTGACACGGGTTGTAGTTTCAAAAAAATGTCAATTGACCTGACCAGCAATCTGTAGGAGCGCCTTTTCAAAAAGGAAACCTTTTTCATAAAGACCTGTTTTAATCTGATAGTCTGTCTCAATCAAATAGGAAATAGCTTGCTTCAAAAAGCTCAAGGAAAGTCCTCGCGCATCTCTCAGCGCAAACTTGATTTGATAGGGATTAGGATTGCGTCCGAGAAAACTGCCTAAACTACTTGCAATCTGCGATTCTGTTTGCCCAGACTCCGCCAAAATCTTCACCTGAGTAAAAGTCCGAAATTGTCCTAACATGACAGCTATGAGCTTAATTTCGTCTTCCCCTTGCAAGGTCAAATCTCTAACCAAGTCACGTGCCTGATCCATCTTTTTAGTCAGAATATACTGAGTTAAATCAAAAATATTGTCCTGTAAAGTCTTGGGAATAGCATTGACAATATCCTCTTCCTCGATAACAGAATCTGCCTTATAGGACTGTAAAAAGAGGAGATTTTTCTGGATTTCACTAAATTGAAAACCAGACTTGATGAGGAGATTTTCAAAAGAATGATTAGCAAACTGCAGACCTTGTTTCTGGCTCCACTTTTGGAAATACTGGCGCAATTCTTGTTCTTTGGCTTCTACTGCATCAAAAACCTTGGCATCACGCTTAAGTAATTTGACCAACCGTCTCTTGCTATCAAGTTTTCCTTCCGCAAAGATCAACAACTTGGTTGTTGGCGAAGGGTTATCAAGGTATTCTTCAAATGACTTGAGCTCATCATCTGTTAAAAAGCGTTTCTTGGCTGTTGTGATATCGACAAAATGGTCTAAAATCACGATTTTCTCATCCGCAAAGAAAGGAAGGCTGACCAACTCCAGTTCCACATCCTTGTAGACCACTTCCTTCATATCAAAGTAGGCAAAGTTGAGGTCGGCAGAATCATACCCAATCTGTTTCAACACTTGACTCTTCATCACTTCAAACTGGCCCTGATCTATGCCTGTAAAAAGGCTCAGACTCGGTAAATTTGTTAAAGTCAACTTCTGGCTTTCTTCAATAGCTAGCATCTTCTCTCCTTTCTTCTGATTTTTCGATTTAATTTAGTCAATATAGCGCAATTTTCCACGGAAATCTTTTAGGCTCTCGTACCCTTTTTCCGCCATGATTGCTTTTAGTTCATTGGTAATACGTTCGAAGGCACCGACACCTTCTTTGTGAAGGGTGGTTCCCACCTGTACCATACTAGCACCACAGAGGATGTGTTCAAAGGCATCTCGACCAGTCAGAACGCCACCTGTTCCGATGATTTGGATTTGAGGATTTAAGCGTTGGTAGAAGGCGTGAACATTGGCTAGAGCAGTCGGTTTGATATACTCTCCACCAATCCCACCAAAACCATTCTTAGGACGAATAACGACCGATTCATCTTCTATATAGAGGCCGTTTCCGATAGAGTTAACACAGTTGACAAACTTGAGCGGGTATTTGTTGAAAATCGCTGCTGCCTGGTCAAAGTGAACAATGTCAAAATATGGTGGCAATTTAATTCCAAGAGGTTTGGTAAAGTAGGCAAATACTTCTGCCAAAATCCGGTCTGTTGTCTCAAAATCATAGGCAATCTGAGGTTTACCTGGAACATTTGGACAGGAGAGGTTTAGCTCAGTCACACCACGAAAATCACTATCTTGAACTTTTTTCAAGATAGTGTGGGTTTCCTCTGGAGACATTCCAACTAGAGATAGGAAGAAAGTTCGGTTTGGCTCTTTTTCCTGTAAATCCAAAAGATAGTCCAAATAGTAGTCTAAGCCATTATTTGGCAAGCCCATAGAGTTGATGGAACCAAGTGGAACATCTTGATAGCGTGGCTCAGGATTCCCCTGACGGAAGTCCAAGGTCGCTGTCTTAGTGACAAAGGTTCCCGATGCTGAGTTTTTAACTCCTTCTAACTCTGCTATCGTCATACAAGCCACACCTGCTGCATTCATCAAACAATTGTCAAACTCAAAACCAGCAATTTGTGTTTTCGTTGATACCATGATTCTGATCCTCCAGATTTCTTTTATTGCTAATATTATACCATATTTTCACAACTTCTCTTTGAGAAAGATATTTCAAAGAAAAAAGTTCGTATTTTATGAATTAAAGAAAAATCTGAACTGAATTGATAGAATTTTTAGAAAATTTTTGTTTTTCTCTTTACAGTTAAAAAAAATTCTGCTATAATGACACACATAATTAAATTAGAATTTAAGGAGAACGATATGACATCTGCTAAAGAATATATCCAAAGCGTGTTTGAAACTGTAAAAGCTCGTAACGGGCACGAAGCTGAGTTCCTCCAAGCTGTTGAAGAATTTTTCAACACTTTGGAACCTGTATTTGAAAAACACCCTGAGTATATCGAAGAAAATATCTTGGCACGTATTACTGAGCCAGAGCGCGTGATTTCTTTCCGTGTTCCTTGGGTTGACCGTGATGGAAACATTCAAGTAAACCGTGGTTACCGTGTTCAATTCAACTCAGCTGTTGGACCATACAAAGGCGGACTTCGTTTCCACCCAACTGTAAACCAAGGGATTTTGAAATTCCTCGGATTTGAACAAATCTTTAAAAACGTCTTGACTGGACTTCCAATCGGTGGAGGTAAAGGTGGATCAGACTTCGATCCTAAAGGTAAAACAGATGCTGAAGTGATGCGCTTCTGCCAAAGCTTCATGACTGAATTGCAAAAACACATCGGACCATCACTTGACGTACCTGCTGGTGATATCGGTGTAGGTGGACGTGAAATTGGTTACCTTTACGGTCAATACAAACGCCTTAACCAATTTGATGCTGGTGTCTTGACTGGTAAACCTCTTGGATTTGGTGGTAGCTTGATTCGTCCAGAAGCAACTGGTTACGGTTTGGTTTACTACACTGAAGAAATGCTTAAAGCAAACGATAATAGCTTTGCTGGTAAGAAAGTGGTTATTTCAGGTTCTGGTAACGTAGCTCAATACGCTCTTCAAAAAGCGACTGAACTTGGTGCAACTGTTATCTCTGTATCTGACTCAAATGGTTATGTCATCGATGAAAATGGTATCGACTTCGATCTTTTAGTAGATGTTAAAGAAAAACGTCGTGCTCGTTTGACTGAGTATGCTGCTGAAAAAGCAACTGCAAGCTACCACGAAGGTTCTGTATGGACTTACGCTGGAAACTATGACATTGCGCTTCCATGTGCTACTCAAAACGAAATCAACGGTGAAGCAGCTAAACGTTTGGTTGCTCAAGGCGTTATCTGTGTATCTGAAGGTGCCAACATGCCAAGCGACCTTGATGCCATCAAAGTTTACAAAGAAAATGGTATCTTCTACGGACCTGCCAAAGCTGCCAACGCTGGTGGTGTAGCCGTTTCAGCCCTCGAAATGAGCCAAAACAGCCTTCGTCTCTCATGGACTCGTGAAGAAGTTGATGGACGTCTCAAAGATATCATGACAAACATCTTCAACACAGCTAAAACAACTTCAGAAACATATGGTCTTGATAAAGACTACCTTGCAGGAGCTAACATTGCTGCCTTTGAAAATGTAGCAAATGCTATGATTGCACAAGGTATTGTTTAAGAATTACCAAGAGACTGGGACAATAGTCCCTTACTCATTGTGTAAGCAATAGACTAAGGATACCCTTAGCGATATTTATACATATTATACCATGAATTTTACAAACGATAAAAGAGGCTGGGCAAAAACCCACTTCTAACTATCAAAAAACGAGCATCTCCAACTACGGAAATGCTCGTTTTTTATATAGTTATTTAGTTTTAAAAAAGCACTCCAAACATTCAAAAATATTTGGGACTTCCCTTAATAAATCCGTCACTTTCTTTTTCAATATAGCCCACGCTTGCTCAATAGGATTCAAATCTGGTGAATAAGGTGGTAGAGGTAAGAAAAAGTGTTTATCTTGAATGCAAAGTTCATCCAAAATGTTCTTGGGATGAAAACTAGCATTGTCCATGACAATAACATGAGGTGTCTTCAAAGCAGGCAGGAGTTGCGTTTTGAACCACTCCACAAAGAAGTCACTCGTCATGCTCTCCTTATAAATCATGGGAGCTATAAACTCACCATCTACTTGTCCTACAACAATTGAAGTCCGCTCAAAACGCCGTCCGCTAATCTTTTCATAGACTTTCTCCCCTCTAGGAGCCCGTGCATAAGGACGATAGAGGTAGCGATCAATTCCCGTTTCGTCAATATAAACAAGTGCTAGATGCTTTAAACTATTAAAATTCTTAAGAAATAAAGCTACTTTTTCTGGGTCTTGTTCATAGTAGGTGTGGTTCTTTTTTTTCGAGTGTAGCCCATAGCTTTGAGAGCATAGTGGATAGTAGTTGGATGACAGTCAAATTCAGAAGCTATTTCAGTCAAATAAGCGTCTGGTTTGTCAGTAAGATAGTTTTTAAGTCTATCTCTATCAACCTTTCTTGGTTTTGTTCCTTTTACTTGATGGTTTAGCTCTCCTGTTTTCTCTTTTAGCTTTAACCAGCCATAAATGGTATTACGTGAGATTTGGAAAATGTGTGATGATTCTGTGATACTACCTGTTCGCTCACAATAGCAGAGAACTTTTTTACGAAAATCTATTGAATAGGCCATAAGAAGATTATACCACATTATGTACTATTTTTGGTTCAGTTTACTATATTTTTGGCTTGCGCAGATTGCATGTCAGAGGTAAACAAGCTATCGCAACAGAGATAGGATTCATCTTCATGATCATGAATATCACTAATACTCAATGAGAATCAAAGAGCAAACTAGCCACAGGCTATACTTGAGTAAGATAAGGCGACGTTGACGAGGTTTGAAGAGATTTTCGAAGAGTATAAATTGACCAAGAATCTAGCCTCTAAAACATCCACTATTCAAAAACCACACAGTGTTTCTTTCAGCTTGATTGGATTCAAGACTGGAATCACTGTGTGGTTTTATTTAGAAGCGAGTTTTTGCCCAACCTCCCTCCTTATAAAACTTTCGCAGAAGTACGACTGATCTCTTCCACTTGAATATTTTCAACTTCAAATTTTTGCTTTAAAGCTGTTAAATCAACTGAACCATCAATTTGAACTTCAATAATCACCTTACCATCCTTACGTGGGATATTTACTGTATGAGAGATATTCAAATTTTCTTCAACGATTAGAGAAACAATCTTACCGAGAACACCAACTTCATTTTCCGTAACAAAGCGCACCCGAATTCCTTCTTCACCATAACCAGCAATTTCAAGAAAGGCTTGGAAAACGTCACGATCAGTAATTACTCCGTAGACTTGATGGTTATCTACCACAGGAAGAATACCAATCTTATTTTTCAACATCAAATAAGTTGCATCCTCTAGGCTCGCATAGCCTGAAACAGTGACAACATCGCGAATCATGACATCTTTCACTTTTGTCTTATTTAGAAGATAATTCATCTCATAGATAGAAAGACTTGTTGCTTTTGATGGACTTGCTTGGGCAATTGTTCCCTCTGTCACCAAACCAACCAATTGATCATTTTCGATAACAGGCAAGCGGTGTAATCCTTGCTCTCTCATCAAATCTGCTGCATGAGATACTGTTGTATCTGGACTAATATAAACTACCTTGCGGGTCATAAAATCTTTAACTGCCATGAGACTTCTCCTTTTCTATTCTTATCCCTATTATACAATCTTTTTGTAAATCTATCAAACGCTTACATTTCTTTTTCAAAATTCAGAAAAGTATGAATAAGCTAGCAAAAAGAGCTCTAAAATCGAGCTCTCTGAATGAAGGATAGACACACTTCATTCTGTTCTGTTTCAATGAGTAGGAGCTAACCTTCCAATGCAGATGAGAATTGCTTCGCAGTCTCTATCTGCCGACTAAAAAGGTCCCCAGGACTATAATGATGATTACTTCGTAATCTTCATTTGCAACCTAAACTAGTCTCCCAGACTAGTTTAGCCACCCAGATATGCTTTTCTGACTTCTTCTGATGAGGCGAGTTCTTTTCCTGTTCCTGATAGAACGATTTTCCCTGTTTCCAATACATAGCCTCGGTCAGAGATTGCGAGTGCTTTATTGGCATTTTGTTCAATCAAGAGGACAGTTGTCCCTTGCTTCTGGATATCTTGAATGATATCAAAAATCTCTTGGATAAAGATTGGGGCAAGTCCCATTGATGGTTCATCTAAAAGTAGAAGTTTTGGTGTTGACATAAGAGCACGTCCCATGGCAAGCATTTGTTGTTCCCCTCCTGAAAGAGTGGCTGCATCTTGGTTTTTTCGTTCTTCAAGACGTGGGAAGCGTGAGAAAACTTTCTTCAAGTTTGCTTGATTTTCTTCACGATTTTTCTTTAAGAAAGCTCCCATTTCTAGATTTTCCATAACTGTCAATCCAGGGAAAACGTGGCGTCCTTCTGGTACTTGTGAAAGTCCACCTGCCACAATTTTTTGAGCTGGCATTTTTTGGATTTCTTGACCTAAAAATTCAATTTTTCCTGAGCTTGGTCGAACCAGACCTGACAAAGTACGGAGAATAGTTGTCTTACCTGCACCATTGGCACCGATAAGGGAAACAACTTCTCCTTCATTAACTTCAAAGCTTACATCACGGACTGCTTGGATCATGCCGTAATGCACAGAAAGATTATCAACTTTTAACATAGACATTAGGCTTCACCTCCTAGATAAGCTTCGATAACGCGTTTATTGGTCTTAATTTCGTCTGGAGTTCCCTGAGCAATCAAACGACCGTATTCAAGTACGTAGATACGTTCTGTTACTTCCATGACCAGATTCATATCGTGTTCAATCAGCATGATCGTAATCTTAAATTCATCTTTGATACGACGAATTAACTCAGTCAATTCAGCTGTTTCCTGTGGGTTCATACCTGCTGCTGGTTCATCTAAAAAGAGAATTTTAGGTTCCGTAGCGAGGGCACGAACAATTTCCAAACGACGTTGTTGTCCGTAGGCAAGGTTTTTAGCAAGAGTCTCTGCATCACCATCTAAATCAAAGATTTTCAACAATTCCAAAGCCTTATCCTTTAATTCATTTTCACTCTTGTAAAAAGCTGGTAGGCGTAAGAAACTAGCAAAAACATGTTGTTTGTGATGGTTGCCAAAGGCAATCAAAACATTGTCCAAAACGGTTAAATCTTTAAAGAGACGGATATTTTGGAATGTACGTCCAAGTCCCAAAGAAGCAATCTTATAAGGTGACTTTCCATTTAAAAGGTGACCATCTAGGGTCACTGTTCCCTCGCTTGGTTCATAAACACCTGTCAAGAGGTTGAAAAGAGTGGTTTTCCCAGCTCCGTTTGGACCGATTAGTCCAACCAATTCCCCTTCGTTCAATTCAAGAGTCACATCTCCAACAGCTGTTAGACCGCCAAAATGTTTGGTTAACTGTTTTACTTCAAGTAATGCCATTAGTTTTGTTCCTCCTTCTTAGATTTTTTAAAGAAACGTGATAGGCTCAATTCCCATGTTCCAAGGAGTCCACCTGGTCTGAAAATCATTACCAATACCAAGGCCAAAGCGTAGATAATCATACGCACGCTGGCAACATCTTGGAGAAGCATATTCAAAATTCCAAGGACAATAGCTGAAACGATAGCCCCTGTAATGGAACCAAGTCCACCAAATACAACAATAATCAAAACATTGATTGAGTTGATGAAGGTGTAGTCTTTCGGTACAACAGAGCCGATAAATCCTGCCTGAAGTGACCCAGCAATACTTGCAGTGATGGCACCAAAGACAAAAGCGATAATTTTAATTTTAGTAGTATTAACCCCAACTGACTCAGCAGCGATTTCATCCTCACGAACGGAGAGGGTTGAACGACCAATTGGACTACGCAAGAAGTTCAAGGTTGCAATGGTTGTAATCACGACAAAGAAGTAAACCATTTGCCAAGTTGTAAAGTTAGGAATTCCCAAGATACCTGCCGCACCATTTGTAAGGCTTCCGCCATTGATGATAAAGATACGGATAATTTCAGAAACACCTAGAGTTGCTACCGCAAGATAGTCCCCCTTCAAGCGCAAGGTTGGAATTCCGACAAGCAAGGCAACTGCTCCTGAAAGCAAAGCACCTATAAGCATGGCTCCAAAGAAGGCACCGTAGGTTGGTGATTTAGATCCAATAATAGCTGCTGCATAGGCACCAATCGCCATGAAACCAGCATGACCAAGTGAAAATTGTCCTGAAAAACCAACGATTAAGTTGAGACCAACAGCCAAAATAATATTAATTCCAATTTGTTGTAAAATCTGTACATAGAATAGGTTAAGTACTCCGACTGAAACCAGTACACTAATCAAGCCATAGCCAGCTAACAAAAGGAGTAACCATAGAATATTAACTTTTAAATTTTCCTTCATCGTTTACACCTTCTCTTTCACATTTTTACCAAGGATACCAGCTGGGCGGACAATCAAGATCAACAACAAGATTCCATAAACAATGGCATCACGGAAGTCTGACATTCCAAAGGCTGTCGCAAAGGTTTCCAATAGACCAATCACAAAACCACCGAGAGCCGCACCAGGAATGATTCCGATACCACCAAGTACTGCGGCAACGAAAGACTTAAGACCTGGAGTAACCCCCATCAAAGGCTCAAGAGAGTTATAATAGAGGGCAATCAGAACACCAGCCGCACCCGCAAGAGCTGAACCCAAAGCAAAGGTAAAGCTGATAGTACGGTTTACATTGATCCCCATCAATTGCGCCGCATCGCTATCTACAGATACTGCACGCATGGCTTTCCCCATCTTAGTCTTTTGGACAATGACTTGTAACAAAATCATCAAAATCAAGGAAATGGCCAAGATCATTAACTGTACGTTTGTTAGGCTAACTGGTCCCAAATCATAGCGAACTGTTTGAATCGCTTGAGGGAAGGCACGGGTATTGGCACCAACCAGATAGACCATGCCATACTCCAATAGGAAAGAAACCCCAATAGCTGTAATCAAAACAGCAATACGAGTAGAGTGACGCAAAGGTCGGTAAGCAAGGAACTCAATCACGACACCAAGAATGGCTGTCGCTAGCATAGCTACAATAAGAGCTACAAAGAAATTCATTTGGAAAGAATTAATCAAGAAATAACCGATAAAGGCTCCCATCATATAAATATCACCGTGGGCGAAATTGATGAGCTTGATAATCCCGTAAACCATGGTATACCCTAGGGCTAACAGTGCATAAACACTACCTAGAATCAAACCATTTACTAGTTGTTGGAGCATAAGATTCACTCTTTCTATTTATAATTTTGAGGGTTGCCCCTCACTTTTTGATAGGTTCTTAAACATCGAAACAGGGAGTGAGTCAGAGGCTCATTCCCTATTTCAACATTTTTCTATTATGGTTTTACAACCTCTGCTGCTTCAACCTTACCATTGTTCATAGTCATCATGTAAGCAGTTTTGACTGTGTTGTGGTCTGCATCGAAGCTTGTTTTACCAGTTACACCTTCAAAGTCTTTTGTTTTAGCAAGATTATCCTTGATTTCACCTGAGTTTTTAGCACCTTTTGCTGCGTTTGCTACAAGGTGAACTGAATCATAAGCCAAGGCTGCAAATGTTGAAGGCTCTTCATTGTACTTAGCACGGTAAGCTTCAAGGAAGGCTTTGGCTTTAGCTGAAACTTCTACAGTAGTTGAGAAGCCTGAGATAAAGTAGATGTTTGATGCTTTTTCAGCAGTTGCTTGTTGTACAAACTCTTCACCATTGAATCCATCACCACCAATGATTGGTTTATCAATTCCCATACCACGCGCTTGGTTTACAATTTTTCCAGCTTCAGTGTAGTAACCAGGAAGAACGATCGCATCAAAGTCTTTCCCTTTCATTTTTGTAAGGGCTGCTTGGAAGTCTGTATCACCTGCTACGAAAGTTTCATCTGCAACGATTTCACCCTTGTATGACTCACGGAAAGATTTAGCGATACCTTTAGCATAGTCACTAGCATTGTCAGTGTAAAGAACGACTTTCTTAGCGTTTAATTTTTCAGAAACATAGTTTGAGATAATTTTTCCTTGGAAGCTATCTTGGAAAGTTCCGATAAAGAGGTAATCTTGACCTTTAGTCAATCCATCTTGAGTCGCACTTGGCGAAATCAATGGGACACCTGCTTTTGTAGCGTTCGCTACCGCAGCTGCAGTTGCACCAGATGTCGCAGGTCCTACGATTGCTGATACTTTAGATTGGGTTACAAGGTTAGTTGTTACTGAAGCAGCCTCAGCTGTTTCAGACTTGTTATCTTTATCAACTACTTCGATTTGTTTTCCATCGATACCACCTGCTGCATTGATTTCATCAACGGCAAGTTGGGCACCTTTTTGTTCAGATGTTCCGTAGGCTGCTACGGCACCAGTTTCTTCGAAGTTAAATCCGATTTTGATTGTCTTTTCATCTACTGAGTTACCAGCAGCGTTTGACGCTCCAGACTTCACTTCTCCACAGGCTGCAAGAAGTGCTACACTTGCAAGCGCCACAAACGATAGGGCAAATTTTTTCTTCATCTTTTTTGTCTCCTTATTTCTTAAATAAATAGCATGTTAAGAATATACCGAATTATCAGAAAATTGTCAACACTTTTCTTGAACTTTTTCGATGATAACGTTTTCCTCTCGATAAAGATTGCCCACAAAGGGTGTTTCCAGCTCTTGGATATGACAAACTCTGACTTTTTTAATAAACTTTTCCTTGCCCAAGCGCCCGACCAATTGCTCCACTTCTTGAGTTGGAACATAGAGTTGTAAGTAACGATGTTTTTTAGAATGGTAACAAATATCACCGTATTCCTGTAGTTTTTTTACATCTCGATTGTAATAAAGATAGACAATTAATCCAGAGCGTTCTGCTTTTTCAAACATAATAAATCCTCTTCCTAAGAAATCTCTCCCCATTATACCAAAAAAAGCAAACCCCGTCGAGTTTGCCTTCTTTCATCATTAGTTCAATGAATTGTTGGCCATAATTTCATCAATAAAGCCATATTCAAGTGTTTCTTGGGCACTCATCCAGTTATCACGTTCTGCATCTGCGTGGACTTTTTCGATTGACTGACCTGAATTTTCAGCCAAGATTTTTTCCAAGGTATTACGAGTTTTAAGCAAATGTTCTGCAGCGATAGCCATATCGGTTTGTTGGGTACCACCACCTGTACCACCCATTGGTTGGTGAATCATGTATTCAGCATTGGGAAGCATGAAGCGTTTGCCTTTTGCTCCACTTGATGCGATGACAGTACCCATAGATGCTGCCATGCCCATAACGATAGTTTGGACATCTGCCTTGATAAAGTTCATAGTATCAACGATTGCCAAACCAGCTGAAACAGAACCACCAGGTGTATTGACATAAAGGTAAATATCCTTTGTACTATCTTGGGCATCCAAGAAAAGCAACTGGGCAATAACAGAGTTGGCCATATTGTCTTCAACTGGGCCTGTCAGCATAATGATGCGGTCTTTGAGAAGACGTGAGTAAATATCGTAAGAACGTTCTCCACGGCTTGTTTGTTCAATAACTACAGGAATCATTTATTTCTCCTTTTGAGTTTTAATTTTGTTGGTCAAATGACTGAAGATAAGACTATTATAATATATTGGTCAAAAAAGGTCAAATTTCTATTTCTAACAAATTTTTAAATTAAATACTAAAAATTATTTTTTCCAATTAGAAGGAGAAAATCCAACATACTTTCTCCCTTTATACTCTAAATGTTCCAATTTTCCAACGATATCTTGTTCTCTTTTATTTATAGTATAGGGAAATCGAATCACTTTATCACTTAGTAAATCGTTTATTTCTTGTTCAGAAAATTCATGATTACCCCATTTATGTTTAAAACGAACTTTCTCCCCATTCCAAACACCAACGACATAATGGTTGCTATTACTACGTTGCCATTCATATGATTCATCTAGATAATCATCCATGGCTTCATTAACTAAATCATCGTAAGCCTCGGCAAGATTTTCCTCTACACCTAAAATATCTTCCCAATCAATTCCCATGTCAAATTTCTCTCTTCTCTCTTCTTTATTCTTATTTCGTACCGAACAAGCGGTCCCCAGCATCTCCAAGACCTGGAACGATATAACCGTGTTCGTTCAAGCGTTCATCCAAGGCTGCTGTAAAGATTTCTACATCTGGATGAGCTTCTTGAAGGGCTTTTACACCTTCTGGAGCAGATACAAGACAGACAAATTTGATATTTGATGCGCCACGTTTTTTAAGAGAGTCAACAGCCAAGATCGCTGAGCCACCTGTTGCCAACATTGGGTCTACGACAAAAATTTGACGTTGGTCAATATCTTCAGGTAATTTCACTAGGTACTCAACTGGTTGAAGCGTTTCTTCATCACGGTACATACCGATGTGACCAACTTTAGCAGCTGGAACCAAGCTCAAGAGCCCATCAACCATCCCGATACCTGCACGCAAGATTGGAACGATGGCCAATTTCTTACCTGCCAATTGTTTTTGAACTGTTTTTGTAATTGGTGTTTCGATTTCCACATCTTCTAGTGGAAGATCACGAAGTACTTCATACCCCATCAACATTGCAATCTCATCTACTAGCTCACGGAAAGCTTTTGTAGAAGTATCTGTACGACGCAAGATTGACAATTTGTGTTGAATCAGTGGATGATTAATAACTTCAATTTTTCCCATTTTTGGAGTTCCTTCTTTCAATTTATTCTTCTTATTATACCAAAAAACGGTTTAAAAATCTTTCTAAACCATTTATTTTTGATATTTTTTACATTAAATCTGCTTCTTTAAGAGCTTCCTGTACGGTCTCAAGTGGTAGATGGGTCAATTCAGTTCCCTTTTCTTGATAAAGATATTGGGCATAGTCGTCCATTCGATACTGGTTAATATAAACCACGCGCTTGCAACCGACCTGAAGCAATTGTTTTGTACAGTTCAGACAAGGAAAATGGGTTACATAGGCTGTAAAACCTTTTGGAACACCACGTTCAGCACCTTGAAGAATAGCATTAACCTCTGCGTGAAGAGTGCGAACACAGTGGCCTTCAATGACCAGACATTCGTGATCAATACAATGCTCGGTTCCTGACACCGAACCATTGTAACCAGTGGAAATAACCTTATTATCCTTAACCAGAATTGCGCCCACTTTGGCACGTTTACAAGTGGAACGATTGGCAATTAGTAAGGCTTGGGCTGCAAAATACTCATCCCATGCTAGTCTTTTTTCAGTCATATCTCTTCTCCTTTTTCTCTATTTTTTAAAAAATGGTAACCGTAAATCCGCAATCTTTTCAGCTGGTACCTTCATGCCATCCTTGATCCATTTTAGAAGGACAGAGACGATAGCCGAGCTCCAGAAGGAATGAAGATAAGAGCTGACACCTTTTGATTTTCCATGGTGCTTTTCTAGAAATTCCTGCATGGCTTGGACAAAGATTTTTTCCAGATGGTAATCTAAGGCCAGTTGAATCACTCTGGCTTCCTTTCTTGCTTCGCGGAAAAGGTGAACCCAGACCAGATAAAGGTCTGTCTTTAAATCATAATGATGCAACTGTTCCATGATATTGTGGACAGTTCGTTTAAAGACACTCTCTAAAATTTCCTCTTTGGAATCATAATTGCGATAAAAGGCCGCACGCGAAACGCCTGCACGTTTGACCAATTCAGAAATACTAATCTTGGTCAAGTCCTTTTTTTCCAAGAGTTGCAAGAGGGCTGTTTCGATGGCTTCTCTGGTTAGTAAATTAGATTCTTGGTTTGATTTTCTGAGATTTTCAAGAGATTTTTCAGAGATTCTACGTTCAGACATAACATTTTCTTTCTACTTGTCACAACAGACGGATGAGGCTTTTGTTTCAAGGGATTTCATGATATAATTGTAAAAAAAGACAGAACCTTTGTCAATGTATAAATGGCAAAGATGGAGAATTTCTATGACTTGGAAGATTATTGCTGACTCTGGTTGTGATTATCGTCAGCTGGAGACAGCAGCTATTGACACAACCTTTGTAAGTGTCCCCTTAACCATTCAAGTAGCTGATCAGGTCTTTGTTGATGATGCCAGTCTTGATATTGACCAAATGATGGAAACCATGTATGCAACTGCAGAAGCTTCAAAATCAGCTTGTCCAAGCCCAGATGATTATTTGCGAGCATTTGAAGGTGCCAACAACATTTTCCTAGTAACCATCACGGGTACTCTTTCTGGCAGTCACAATAGTGCTCAACTGGCCAAGAATATTTATCTGGAAGAACATCCTGATACTAAGATTCATGTGATTGATAGTTTGTCTGCTGGCGGGGAAGTTGACTTGCTCGTAGAAAAATTGAATGACTTGATTGACCAGGGCTTATCTTTTGAAGAAGTGGTTGAAGCTATCACTGCTTATCAAGAAAAAACCAAGTTACTTTTTGTCCTAGCCAAAGTCGATAACTTGGTGAAGAACGGCCGTTTGAGCAAGCTCATCGGTACAGTCGTTGGCCTTCTCAACATCCGTATGGTTGGAGAAGCTAGTGAAACTGGAACCCTCGAATTGCTACAAAAAGCAAGAGGTCCAAAGAAAGCAGTTCAAGCAGCCTATGAAGAGTTGGTGAAGGCTGGATATGCTGGTGGCCGTATTGTCATGGCCCAACGCAATAACGAGAAATGTTGCCAACAGCTTTCAGACCGAATCCGTGAAACCTTCCCACAAGCGGATATCAAAATTCTCCCAACATCTGGTCTCTGCAGTTTTTATGCAGAAGATGGTGGTTTGCTGATGGGATATGAAATTGATTAATTGCATTCTTGACAAGAGGTGACCATCATCTCTTGTTTTTTGTGGTACAATAGAGCTATGAAACATTTTGATACTATTGTCATCGGTGGGGGACCTGCTGGTATGATGGCTACGATTTCCAGTAGCTTTTATGGACAGAAAACCCTCCTCATCGAAAAAAATCAGAAACTTGGAAAAAAATTAGCTGGGACTGGTGGGGGACGTTGCAATGTGACCAACAATGGTAGCTTGGACGACCTGCTAGCTGGCATCCCTGGAAATGGTCGCTTTCTCTACAGTGTCTTCTCCCAATTTGATAACCATGATATCATTAACTTTTTTACTGAAAATGGGGTTAAACTTAAGGTCGAAGACCACGGGCGCGTCTTTCCTGCTAGTGACAAGTCTCGGACCATTATCGAAGCCTTGGAAAAGAAAATCACTGAGCTAGGTGGTCAAGTTGCTACTCAAACAGAGATTGTTTCGGTTAAAAAGGTTGAAAATCAGTTTGTCCTTAAATCAGCTGACCAAAGCTTCACTTGTGATAAACTGATTGTCACAACTGGAGGTAAATCCTATCCTTCTACTGGTTCGACTGGTTTTGGTCATGAGATTGCTCGCCATTTCAAACACACCATTACCGAGCTTGAGGCTGCTGAAAGTCCTTTATTGACGGATTTCCCGCATAAGGCCTTGCAGGGGATTTCCCTAGACGATGTGACCCTAAGCTATGGCAAGCATGTCATCACTCATGACCTACTCTTTACCCACTTTGGTTTGTCAGGTCCTGCTGCGCTACGCATGTCAAGCTTTGTCAAGGGAGGTGAAGTCCTTTCTTTGGATGTCTTGCCTCAACTTTCTAAGAGCGACTTGGTGGCATTTCTCGAAGAAAACCGTGAAAAATCCTTAAAAAATGCCTTGAAATCTTTGTTGCCAGAACGCTTGGCAGAATTCTTGGTGCAAGGCTACCCAGAAAAAGTCAAACAACTTACTGAAAAGGAACGCGAACAACTTCTCCAGTCTATCAAAGCACTCAAAATCCCTGTGACTGGCAAAATGTCCCTTGCCAAATCCTTTGTTACCAAAGGGGGCGTCAGTCTCAAGGAAATCAATCCAAAAACTCTGGAAAGTAAGCTAGTTTCTGGACTTCACTTTGCTGGCGAGGTACTAGATATCAATGCCCACACGGGTGGTTTTAATATTACTTCTGCCCTCTGCACTGGCTGGGTGGCGGGATCAAACCCAATCTAAATCTGAATTATTTAATGGCTAAATTAGCCCCAAAAGAAAGGAAGTCCTTTGGAACATATTATCTTGTTAAGGGGAGTTACTCCTAATGGAAAAAATGCTATCCCTAAAATGTCTTATCTAGTAGATATCTTGACAGAAGCTGGTTTTCAACAAGTTCGAACCTATATTCAAAGTGGAAATATCATTCTTGAAAGTAACTTAGCCTTAGAAAAAATACGAGAACAGGTTCATACTCTAATAAAGAAAAAGATTGGAGCCGATCTCAAAATAATCATTAAGAATAAGGATATTTTTAAAAACATTGTCCAAGAAAACCCTTTTGGAGAACACTATCTTTATGACCGTATACACGTGATTTTTTATCAAGAATCTATTCAAAGCCTCCCTTTAGACAAATTGAAAATTGATTACGGTGAAGAAGAAATTTGTATCGGTAACCACTGCCTTTACCTCTATCTCCCTAGAACTGCTAAACAAAAGAAACTCCATACCAACTATCTTGAAAAGCTTTTTAATGTAGATTTGACCATGCGAAAACTAAATGTAGTAGAAAAATTATTAAGCAAATAGTGCTTGAATTTAGTAAAAATCGGAAGAATGCTCCTCCGATTTTATTTTGTCTGAGTTTGGACATAATGGGCAATGACATCTGATGTGTACTGGGCTGTTCCTGGTCCAAATTTGTCAATATTTTCCTTAAACTCTGGATTATAGACGTAGCCTTTACCAATATGACCGAATACTTCAATTGAGCAGTCAAATCCATAGGTACGAATGGCTTGCAAGAGCTTGGCTGCTTGCTCTTGGTTCTCAGTTGCTTTTACGGGCAGACCAGCTTGAAGATTTTGTGCCAAGACTTGAAAAACTTGGTTGAAGGCAGCCGTAGCTTCGTCTTCGTGACCTTTTTGGCGCTCAAGCGCTTGGTCCATGACTTCTTGTCCATACTTTTCTACCGCCTCTTGGTGGTATTTTTGATGGTTTTGGTAGTTAAATCCAGCGAATTTCTCTTGAATGCTCATTTCTCTTTCTCCTTTTTGTTCTTGAATGGTTTTTTTCAAGGTTGAAATCAAGGTATCCAGATGTTGTCTTTCTCGAGTTAGATAGTCTAACTGTCTGGTCAAGTGGGGCAATAAATCTGTCCTTTCTTCCTTTAACAGCTCTGCTATTTTTTCTAAAGAAAAACCTAGATATTTGTAATAAAGAATGACCTGAAGTCGCTCCAAATCCTCCTGACTGTAGGTTCGATACCCATTTTCCGACTTTAAAGGAACCAAAAGTCCTATCTTATCGTAGTGGTGCAGAGTCTTGACAGAAACACCTGAAAGCTGGGCAGCTTCTTTTATATGGTACATGATTTCCTCCTTACATTGATAGTATAACCCCTCCCCTTAGGTCAGAGTCAAGCGTTTTTGCGAAATTTTTTACTTTATCATAACATGAAAATGGTTTTCTTGACAGACCTTAGAAAACATGATAGGATAGTCAAGTCTATCAATCAAAAGAAAGGCTCATTTTGAGTACTTATGAGGCTATTTGCCAAGGGCAGTAGCTTTTTCTTTTGTAATACTAATTTTAGGAGTTTAACTATGTCTGAAAAATCGCAATGGGGTTCTAAACTGGGCTTTATCCTAGCATCTGCTGGTTCAGCCATCGGACTTGGTGCCGTTTGGAAATTCCCCTATATGACTGCTGCTAATGGTGGAGGAGGCTTTTTACTGGTCTTTCTCGTTTCCACTATTTTAATTGGTTTCCCTCTTTTGCTTGCTGAATTTGCCCTCGGCCGAAGTGCTGGTGTCTCAGCAATCAAAACCTTTGGAAAACTTGGCAAGAATAGTAAGTACAACTTTATCGGTTGGATTGGTGCCTTTGCCCTCTTTATCCTCTTATCTTTCTACAGTGTTATCGGGGGATGGATTTTAGTCTATCTGGGTATTGAGTTTGGAAAATTGTTCCATCTTGGTGGAACTAGTGATTACACTCAGTTATTTACTTCAATCATTTCAAATCCAGCCATTGCCCTAGGAGCTCAAGCTGCCTTTATCCTATTAAATATCTTTATTGTATCACGTGGGGTTCAAAAAGGGATTGAAAGAGCTTCTAAGGTCATGATGCCCCTGCTCTTTATTATCTTTGTTGTCATCATCGGGCGCTCTCTCAGTTTGCCAAATGCCATGGAAGGTGTTCTTTACTTCCTCAAACCAGACTTCTCTAAGCTGACTAGTGCTGGTCTCCTCTATGCTCTGGGACAATCTTTCTTTGCCCTCTCGCTAGGGGTGACAGCCATGCTGACCTATGCTTCTTACTTGGACAAGAAAACCAATCTGGTTCAATCAGGTATTTCCATCGTAGCCATGAATATCTCGGTATCCATCATGGCAGGACTAGCCATTTTCCCAGCCATGTCAGCCTTCAATATCCAATCTGAAGGGGGACCGAGCCTGCTCTTTATCGTCTTGCCTCAACTCTTTGACAAGATGCCTTTTGGAACCATTTTCTACATCCTCTTCCTCTTGCTCTTCCTCTTTGCGACGGTCACTTCTTCTGTCGTTATGTTGGAAATCAATGTAGGCAATATCACCAATCAGGACAATAGTCAGCGTGCTAAATGGAGTGTGATTTTAGGAATTTTGACCTTTATCTTTGGAATTCCTTCAGCCCTATCTTACGGTGTCATGACGGATGTTCACATCTTTGGGAAGACCTTCTTTGACGCTATGGACTTCTTGGTTTCCAATCTCCTCATGCCATTTGGAGCTCTCTGCCTTTCATTTTTTACAGGATATATCTTCAAAAAGGCTCTTGCCATGGAGGAACTCCATCTCGATGAAACAGCATGGAAACAAGGACTTTTCCAAGTCTGGCTCTTCCTTCTTCGTTTCGTCATTCCAATCATCATCATCGTGGTCTTTATCGCCCAATTTATGTAATCAAAAAGGACTTGAGTAGTGAACTCAGGCCCTTTCTTTTTTATGGATGGCTAACAATCAATTCCAAACCTTGCCCTTCCAGGGTCCAAGCTTCAACATCACTTGGTAGGATAAAGTGGCTACCTTTTTGGATTGGATAATTTTTTCCGTCAACAGTCAGTTGACCTTGACCAGCTAAGACACTGAATAAGCTGTAGTCAGCTGTCTTTTCGAAGTCAACTTTTCCAGTAATTTCCCACTTGTAAACTGCAAAGAAATCATTAGAGACAAGTAAAGTTGAGCGTAAATCATCTGCTTTGACAGTCACAGGACGGCTATTTGCAGGCTCACCGATATTTAAAACATCGATGGATTTTTCAAGATGAAGCTCACGCAAGTTGCCATTATCATCCCTACGGTCAAAGTCATAGACACGGTAGGTTGTATCACTAGATTGCTGTGTTTCAAGAATCAAAATACCCGCACCAATAGCATGCATGGTTCCGCTTGGTACATAGAAGAAATCTCCAGCCTTAATAGGTACTTTAGTCAACAAATCATCCCAGTTTTTATCCTCTATTTGCTGGCGAAGTTCTTCTTTTGACTTGGCATTATGCCCGTAGATAATCTCTGATCCCTCATCCGCTGCAATGATGTACCAGCACTCTGTTTTTCCAAGTTCGCCCTCATGCTCGAGTCCGTAAGCATCGTCTGGATGAACTTGGACACTGAGCCAGTCGTTGGCATCCAGAATCTTAGTCAAAAGTGGAAATACAGGTTCTGGACGATTGCCAAACAATTCACGGTGTTCCGCATACAAAGTAGCTAGGTCTGTTCCCTCAAAACGACCATTGGCAACTTTAGAGACACCATTTGGATGGGCTGAGATGGCCCAATATTCTCCGATTTTTTCACTTGGGATGTCGTAGCCAAACTCATCACGTAGCTTGGTACCACCCCAGATTTTTTCTTGCATAACTGATTGTAAAAATAATGGTTCTGACATCTTAATCTCCTGTCTGATTTTTCTTCCCTCATTATAGCAAAAAAAGAGTTCGAATTGAACTCTTTTTAACATCTTATAAAGTAGGGAGAAAATTTTATAAAAATAGTAACGATATACTTTTTTCTTTGATAGAGACGAACATAAAAGACTCTCGTAAAGCTAGCTGTAACTGGACTTTTTCCCTCAACTCTCATTCAAAAATTACTTTAATGAAGCATCTATTTTCATAAACGAACAAAACTGAAACCAGTCTTCTTTTTAAATCAAAGCTGTAATAGCCGTCACAAGGCCAAAAATAATACCTGGTGCATTGGCAGCAGCAAGCGGAATATCTCTTTCTTTCTTGAAAAGACCGTAGTAAACCCAGAGACTACAGTTGATGGCAGCAACCAAGGGCTGGATGAAATTTCCTTTTTGACCAGCCAGATTGTTCATAATTTGTGGGAAGTAAGACACATACATCATAACGGACATGAAGGTCGCTACCCAACCCAAAACTTTCATTTGTTTTTCGGACATTTTCAAAACCTCTTTTATTCTTTTGTGCCTTTTATTTTATAATATGATGCAAAAACAAGCAAGAATTTGAGAGTTTTGTTATAAAAATGTAAACTATTACAATCTTGTGATAAGAAAGAAGAGTGAAGTTGGAAAAAGTATATATAATCAGAAAAACGCATATTATTATGTATTGAAAAATCTTGATACTGGGTGTTTTATTGCTGAAATATTTACTTTATTTTCTGCTACAACTGATTTTTAAGCCAGATTCAATATTTTCCTAAATCTACAACTTGTTGATATCTACTTTCATCATCAATATGATGGGCAATTTCTAACATCATAACAGGAAGAGAAAATAGTAGTTCATGTACCATGAGGGCGTTTTCCTTATCTAGGGTTGCGGTCACTTCATCAGCCAATAACAGATTTTTTCTACGAAGAAGAAAACGTGCCAATTCAATCCTTACTCTTTGTCCCCCAGAAATATTCTCTCCGTTATTTCTAATAATAAAATCCAGTCCACCCGTCAATTCAAAATCTAGTTTGACTTGTTTCAAAACAGCAAGCAACTCTTCCTCAGAAAATTCTTGTCCTAAGGTCAAATTATAACGCACTGTATCGTTAAAGAGAAATGGATGTTGGCTAATAATTCCTATACTGGATACAAAACTTGATGTACATTCATTAACAGTTGTCACACCGATAATTTCTCCCTCATCTGCTATTTCTTCTCCAGTAATGAGTCGAAACAAGGTTGACTTACCACAACCACTCGGTCCTTTGATTAAAACTTTCTGACCTGCTTGAACATCCAAATTTAGATGAGTAAAAAGTTGTCTGCCACCATAGGATTTACTTAAATTTTTAATGTGCAGAGCATTCAATTCTTGCGCATCTTTTTTATCTATCTGTATTACATCTCCAATTTCTAATACTCCAAAAATCTTATCTGCTGTCGTTTTTGCCCCTTGTATATCTACAGCATCATACATAATAGTCTGAATAGGGTTCACTAGCTGACCTGCTGCGATGTACATGGCAACAAGACTTGCCACTGACACTTTCTGCCCAGCCATAGCAAAGTAAAAACCTAAAACAAGTGGTAAAACTTGGCTTAAAAAGACCATGAAACCGTTGCAAAAGAAAATAATATTATGGGTAAAGCAAAATTTTTGAATGGCTAGTTGATAATGTCGATTAATCTTCCAAAATCTGTTCTGATTTTCAGAAATTGCTTGGTTCATGATTAGAGTGTGTGCTCCTCGGATACTATCAGATACTTGATTATGAACTTCTACTCTGCCTTGCGCCATGTCATCACCAGTGTGTTTGAGTCTTTTATTCATCAAGAACTGAGGAATAGGACGTAAAATCGTGAAAAAGACAAAAATACTACCTAGTAACAAATTTTGCGAAATAATATAAATCGCTGTTAGTAATGCAACAAAGCTCCAGCAAATGATATTGACATATTTTTCTAAGTAATTATCCCCCAAATACTCCATATCTTGTGTGAGCATGGTGATTTTTTCATCTTCGCTAAAATCTTTTTTTGTCATCAGCTTATCAAATAAATCTGCCCTCATATTCATTTGAATTTCACGCCGAAAAACATTATGTGTATGATTACAAAAGAGCATTAAGCTATACAAGACAAAGTATACTGTAAATCCAAAAACAGCAAACTGTATGATTTTAGAATAAGTAAGTTCTCCTTGATTTAAGGATAAGGCTTGTGATACGACTAAGGGTTGAGCAAGAGCCAAACCTCCATTTGCTAGTGCACCGCTGATAGTATAAAACTTCGTTTTCTTATCCAGATAGTGAAATATTTTATTCATAATGCCCTCCTAGAAAAAGAGAGAGGCTAGCACTCCTCTCCATTTTTACTATATAAACTTAACAAATATTACAATTATTGCTTACAACTTCAGGTTTTTTTACAACCTTTTTGTTTTTCTTGATAGACATTTTTGCTTACCCCTCTCTAGTCCACATCTAAAATATCTTCATAGCATCCAGAAATAGCATAAAGTGCTAGATTTTTACGAATTTTCTCTTGCATATTCTTACAAATCACAGAAGAGCTTAATTCCGTAATATGCTTGGCCATTGGACAAAATCCTGATTTACAAATCAAAACAAAGGGACATGTTTTACAATCTTCTCTAACAGATAAAAACCATCCTTTCATTTTATCTTTGTTAATCAATCCAGTATTGATATTTCCAAAAATATTTTGATTATCGTACAAAGCAACTGTACATGCTTGTACAATACCTCTAACATTAAACATATAGTGATTTAAACGATTGGCATAACAAGAAAAGGAATTGTGAACCACAATGCTTGGCAAAGATAGGTGGTACCCCAAATCAACTGCTTTCTTAGAAATACCAAAACTCATATCATTTTTAAATACTGTAACACAGTCGTCTTTAGAACGATCTCCTTGTCCCCAGTTACCAATATTATGATATAGAAGAAAAAATCTATCATCATTTTTAAAGTAATACTCAATGAAAATCAAAGAGCAAACTAGGAAACTAGCCGCAGGCTGTACTTGAGTACGGCAAGGCGACGTTGACGTGGTTTGAATTTGATTTTCGAAGAGTATAACGACCATCATTTAATAGAAATGACTCCATATGGTCATAATTTTCCTTTGATATATTGAATCTTAACCTACAAATAAAATCTAAATCACTATCCTTCATTTTATGAAGATTGTCTAAAATTCGCACATAGGAACCTTTTTGATTTTTTAACACACGTTGAGAATCATGACTCTCTCCATCACCATCAATAGTAATCTGAAAATTAGTAACATCATACTCTCTTACTAATTTTTCAAATTTGGAAGATGTTAACAAAAATCCATTAGTAGTAATACTTGCTGAATACGTTATTCCAAATCGCTCACAAATTCTCAAAAATTCTAGTGAAAGCCGTTGAATTGTTTTATAGCCTAACAGAGGTTCTCCACCAAACCATGCTATCCTTAGGAAATGATATTGAGAATTACTCAATTTTTCTTCAGCAAATTTCAAAATAGCATTTTCTGTTTCAATAGACATTCCAATATTTTTAAAGTGTTCATAACAATACTTACATCGAAAATTACAATCTCCATGAGTAAGAATTGTAAACTCTAGTATCTCATTATTCCTATCTTCTATCTGTTTTAAATATTTGTTTACCTCATTGTCTTCAAGTAAATATCTATTCTCTTCCAAAGAGGCAATATATTCACTTCCCTTTGTTTTATTTTCTTGTATATTCTTCTTCAATTCATTCGTAATCAAAAATGAATGATTATTTTTGGTATTAAAATATACACTACCATCTTCAGTGTCATACCTTAAGACATATCGTGATAATTTCATATTACCACCTCTTTATTCTTTGATTTCTTTAAATACATTATATATCTATTAAAATGACAATTCAATCAAAAGTCAAAAAATTAGAAAAGTTCTATATTTTAATAATTTTCAATCAATTACTCTGTTCGTCGTGACACAATCTCCTTCTTCCGTCCTCCTCTGACGATTCTTATTTCCAGCATCAGACTTAAAACGGTCTATCTACGAGACTGTTTTAATCCGTTACCTCACGATAGTCGAGCTCAGAAGTCACTATTAGGTTTACCTAAAAAAGACCGGATTGCTCCGATCTTTCAATAGTTCATATTCTCAATTTCTGTTTTTAAAAATAGCTAAGGTTAACGTCAAATGACTATGCGCCTGATTTCATACGATAAAAATCAATCACTAGACCAGCAGGTCCTTTAACTAATAAGGACTCTGTTCCCCAATCCGTTTCACAAGGACCGTGTAAAATCTCGACACCAATCTCTTTTAAACGTTGGTAATTCTGGTCTACATCCTCAACCTCAATGTGAAGAATGATGCCTGACTGAAAGTTTTCCAAAGGAACCAAATGATTTTGAGACAACATCAGACAGTGACTACCAATCGTAAACTGAGCAAAACTGTCATCAACATAATCTGACTTTTTATCCAAAATACGTTCCAAGTCAGCACAAACTTGGGGAACATCTGAAACGATAATATCTAATTGATTTAAATTCATTTACTATCCTCCATAAAAGACCGGATTGCTCCGATCTGTTTGATTCATAAAATGCAAAAATGAATAGCTTTTGTCAATTAATGGATTGATTAATCGTCAGTAAGCCGTGGTTAATTATTGCAGCAATATCTTCAAGACCATGCAAAATAAAACTTCCTACAATCAAACCTATAATAATTGAACAGATAATCATTGTCACACAGATTAGATAAATATCCTTTTTTTTCATCTCTTTCCTCCTAATGAATTAAGAAAATCCACTTACTACAGCTATTTAAAAAATATTTCTCCTTTCCATATCAGTTTTATTTTCTACTGTTAGATTTTTATTATAAGTTTTTGAGAAAGCGTTGTCAACTATTTATATGCAATTGCTTTACATTAAAAAGACCGGATTTCTCCGATCTTTTCAAGTTCTGCTCTATGAAAATCAAAGAATAAAATCTACAAGTTTTACATTTGATTTTCGACGAGAGGAATTATTTAATTACGCGTGATTGCAATCCTTCTTCTTCCAAGAAGAGACGGAATGGTACGAGTTCTTCTGCTTCGTATTTTTCCTTGAAGGCTTTGATTGCTTCTTCTGAGTGAAGTTTTGGATCCAATTCAAGTACTTCTACTGGAAGTGGACGGTGTGGAGTGATGCGAGCATCGATAACAACAGTTTTACCTTCTTTGTTCAATTTAACAGCTTCTGCAACAACTGCATCGATGTCTTCGATACGGTCAACTGTAAATCCAACAGCTCCTTGAGCTTCAGCGATTTTCGCATAGTCAGCATTAGGGAAGTCACAACCAAACAAGTGTTTGTTTGTGTCTTCGTATTTGTCCTTGATGAAGGCATATTTATCATTTGAGAAGACAACGTTGATAACTGGAAGGTCGTATTGAACGTTTGTGATAACGTCTGGGTAGCACATGTTGAATGCACCGTCACCCATGATGTTCCATACTTGGCGATCTGGATTGTCTTTCTTAGCAGCGATACCACCAGGAAGGGCAATACCCATTGTCGCAAAGAGTGGAGATGTACGCCACATGTTCTTAGGTGTCATGTGAAGGTGACGAGTAGATGTTTGAGTAGTGTCACCTACGTCGATTGAGTAGATAGCGTCTTGATCAGCATGTTTGTTGATTGCATTGTAAACTTGGTACAATTGCAATTCACCCTCAGTTTTACCTTCGAGTTTGTTCATGTAATCACGCCAGTTTTGGTTGTTCTTAACGTTTGCACGCCACCATGGAGTAGACTCAACTGGGTTTACTTTATCAAGGATAGCTTTAGCTGCTTGACCTGCATCACCAAGGATTGAAGCGTCAAGGGCATGACGTTTCCCAAGTTTGTAAGGGTCGATATCGACTTGGATGAATTTTTCAGTGTTCTTGAAGGCTTCGTAAACTTCAGCAAATGGGAAGTTTGAACCAAGGAAAAGAACTGTGTCTGCTTCAAAGACCACTTCGTTGGCTGGTTTCCAACCAACACGGTAAGCAGAACCTGTCAAACCTTCATAGTTCCATTCAAAAGCTTCAAAGTTTTTACCAGTTGTGATGATTGGTGCTTTGATTTTACGTGACAATTCAGTAATCACTTCACCAGCTTTCACACCACCGTAACCAGCGTAAATAACTGGACGTTCAGCATTGTTCAAGATTTCAACAGCTTTGTTGATTTCAACTTCGTTCAAAGCAGGAGCGATGAATGAACGCTCGTATGAACCTGATCCATAGTATGAGTTTTCGTCGATTTCTTGGAAACCGAAGTTTACTGGGATTTCAACAACAGCTGGACCTTTTTTAGAAACTGCAGCACGGCAAGCTTCGTCGATTACTTTTGGCAATTGCTCAGCGTAAGCTACACGTTTGTTGTATACAGCGATACCGTTGTACATTGGGTTTTGGTTCAATTCTTGGAAAGCATCCATGTTGAGTTCGTTAACTGGACGTGATCCAAGGATTGCTAGGAATGGAGTGTTATCCATAGCTGCATCGTAAACACCGTTAATCAAGTGAGTCGCACCTGGACCACCTGAACCAACTGCAACCCCGATTGAGCCGCCGAATTTAGCTTGCATAACCGCTGCAAGAGCACCTGTTTCTTCGTGGCGAACTTGCAAGAAACGGATATCTTTGTCTTCAGCCAAAGCGTCCATCAATGAGCTGAGTGTTCCTGATGGGATACCGTAGATTGTGTCTACGCCCCATGTTTTCAATACATTAAGCATTGCTGCAGATGCAGTAATTTTCCCTTGAGTCATAATGATAACTCTCCTTCAAATATTTTTAAATCTACTAAAAAAGGTTTCATATAGTTTTTGAAAACGTTTCAGTAAATTTTTACAATACTAATTTATCACATTTATTTTGACTTTACTAAGAATCTGCTCAGAAGTTTTTATTCTCTATTACAGTACAGTTTGAAAACGTTTTTAGACTCTGTTTTATAATAAAAAGCGAGCAAGCCCGCTTTTAGTCTATTTTACTAAAGTTTAGTAAGAGTGAACTAGTCAGAACAGATACAGAACTAAAGGCCATGGCTAAGCCTGCCAGTTCTGGATTGAGGACCAGTCCAACACCAGAAAAGACTCCTGCTGCTATCGGAATTCCGGCGACATTGTAGATAAAGGCCCAGAAAAGATTGAGCAGAATACGATTAAAAGTTTTCTTACTCATGTCAAAGGCACGAACCACTCCTAGGAGGTTATTGGTTGTCAACACCAAATCTGCTGACTCGATAGCGATATCTGTTCCAGCTCCCATAGCAATCCCCACATCTGCTACACTGAGGGCAGGAGCGTCATTAATCCCATCACCAACAAAGGCTACTTTCCCAGCTGCTTGTAGTTTATGGATTTCATAGGCTTTTTCTTCTGGCAAGACACCTGCAATGACCTCTTCGATTCCGATCTGATCGGCAATAGCACGCGCCACACCTGCATTGTCTCCTGTCAGCATGACCGTTCTAAGACCACGTTTTTTCAATTTAGCAATAGCTTCTCGAGCATTTTCCTTAGGGACATCCTGCAAGGCAATTAAGCCTTTTAACTGACCATCCACGGATAGGAAGACAACTGTTTTTGCTTCTTTCTCAAGCAAATCAAATCGTTCTTGATAATCATGTGGAATAGCAAGGTCAGCTAAGAGCTTAGCATTCCCCAGCAAGACTTGTTTACCATTAATAATCCCAGTCACACCTTTTCCGTGCAAGGCTTGGAAGTTTTCCACTGGGTAAAAGCTAATTCCTAGTTCAGATGCACGATTAACAATAGCTTGAGCTAGCGGGTGTTGAGATACATCTTCCAGTGAAGCAGCCAAGCTGATCACTTCTCCTTCATCTCCGACAACATCTGTCACTACTGGCT
The DNA here is from genome assembly GCF_963516515.1 of uncultured Streptococcus sp. Classification (GTDB taxonomy): domain Bacteria; phylum Bacillota; class Bacilli; order Lactobacillales; family Streptococcaceae; genus Streptococcus. The sequence continues at coordinate 32,596 of NZ_CAUQCJ010000005.1, forward strand.
TCCCTTCGGTCAAGGTTCCTGTCTTATCAAAAACAACCGTTTGGACTTTTTGGATTTCCTGTAGAACTGTACCATTTTTGAGAAGAACCCCCATCTTGGCACTTCGTCCTGTTCCAACCATGAGTGCTGTCGGTGTCGCGAGTCCTAGTGCACAAGGACAGGCAATGATTAAAACTGCTACTCCATAAAGAAGAGAAGTCACAAAGCTATCTCCAAGTAAAACAAACCAGACCCAAAAAGTAAGAAGTCCTAAAATGACAACTGCTGGTACAAAAATCCCAGAAATCTTGTCGGTCAAATCTTGAATAGGAGCACGACTCGTTTGCGCTTTCTTCACAAAGTCCACAATCTGAGCCAAAACAGTCTCAGAACCAACTTTTTCAGCTCTAAAGATTATCGTACCACTATTATTGATAGTTGAACCAATGACAGTATCACCGGCAGACTTGTCTACTGGAATACTTTCCCCAGTCACCATTGACTCATCAATACTAGTCTCACCTTCTAAAACAATACCATCAACGGCAATTTTTTCACCTGGTCGAACACGGATTAAATCGCCAACTTTGACCTGTTCTAGAGGGATTTGTATATAAGTATCATCACGTAAAACTTCTGCAGTTTTTGCTTGCAGGTCCAATAATTTTTCGACTGCTTGCGAAGCATTTTTGCGCATGCGTTCTTCAAATACTGCACCTAAAAGAATGAAAAAGAGGAGAAATCCTGCAATTTCAAAATAAACAGGCAAACCAGCGAAGAGGGCAAACAAGCTATAGACATAAGCTACCAAGGTTCCCAGAGCAACCAAGGTATCCATGTTGGCATTGTGCTTTTTAAAACTAGCCCAAGCACTTTGGATATAAGGACCACCTGCTACTAGCATAATCGGTGTTGTGGCTAAAAAGGTGCCCCAACGCATGACTTGGTGACTAATTCCTCCTGTCGACATCCCAATCATGAGGATCACAAGAGGCACAGTAAAGATACTAGTAATCCAAAAACGCTGTAAAAGTGATAGAGATTTTCGAGTCTTCTCAACAACTGTATAACTTCCCTTTTGCATCTTCATACCACAAGAAAATTCATGTTGACCTAATTCTTGAGGTGTAAAACGAATGACTTTCTCCTCATCTACGCCGATTGGTTCCAAGATGCCTTCTTCTTCAAACAGAATTTCCTTATAACAGTTTGAAGGTGTCACACGGTGAAAGGTGATCTCAGCAGGAACTCCTTTTTGCAGTTGAATATGGGCTGGATGGTAGCCTTTGTCTGCCGTGATACGGATTTTTTGAACACCATTTTCAAGACTTGCTTTTACAATTTCAGTCATATCATTCTCCTATTCTACAATCATCTTGCCGTGCATCATATTCATGCCACAAGAGAAACCATACTCTCCAGCCTGCTCAGGCGTGATTTCCACTATATACTCTTCCCCCATAGGAAGGTCCGCATGTACACCAAAGTCTGGAAAGACGATCTGATCCAAACAGGGTGAAGAGTCCTTACGGTCAAAGACAATGCGGGCTGGCACTGATTTCTTGAGGATAATCAACTCAGGCGTATAGCCCCCCATGACCTCCACTCGAATCTCTTGGTAGCCGTTTTTTTGCTGGGCCTTTTGTCCAGATTTTTCAGGCTTTTTGAAAAACCAAAACAAGATAAACGCGATAAGGGCAATACAAATAATGGTTACAATAATATTCAACATGACGTCTCCTTTACATACAATTACATTTTACTTCTGTTACAGCGCTTGATTTCTTCTCAGAAATCACAGCTTCCAAGTCTTCCAAGTCAGCCTGAGTAAAATCACATTCAGCAATCAAATCAGCCAGCAAGTTCTTAATCCTACGAGAACAAACCTTGTCCTTGATATCTTGGACAAGTAAATCCCGACTTTGGTCCAAAGTTAAAAGGGCTGAATAGACAAAGAACTTGCCTTCTTTTTTCCTCGTCAGACACTCTTTCTCAACCAAACGAGCCAAAAGAGTTTGAATGGTTGACTTGGACCAGTCGAACCGCTCCGCCAGAACCCTAATCAAATCCGTACTGGTCTGCTCTCCTTGCATCCAAATAATCTTCATGACCTGCCATTCTGCATCTGAAATCTGCATAATCACACCTCCTAAATCTACATTTGTCGATTACAGTTGTTAGTATACTCCGAAAATCTACATTTGTCAACTATGATTTTTATTATTTTTTCGAAAAATTGAATTTTAACCATTTGAAAAACGATTTGCAGTCAAATCTTACTATATAAACTATGAAAATATGCTATACTAAAGAAAAAAGAAAACAACCACTAGGGGTGCGTAAAGCTGAGATTAACGACTGTTAGACCCTTTGACTCAATCTAGGTAATGCTAGCTGATGGAAGTGGAAATGATAATGGGGACTAGCAGTCTTCTATTTCCTTCCTGAAACAGACTAGATTGTTCTTAATAATACAAACTTCAGTTGGTTGGGAGGTTTTAGATGACTTATTTACCCGTTGCTTTGACCATTGCAGGGACTGACCCTAGTGGTGGTGCTGGCATTATGGCTGATTTAAAGTCGTTCCAAGCTAGAGATGTTTATGGAATGGCCGTTGTGACCAGTCTTGTCGCTCAAAATACCAGAGGCGTTCAATTGATCGAGCACGTTTCTCCTCAAATGTTGAAAGCCCAATTAGAGAGTGTCTTTTCGGATATCCCACCTCAGGCTGTAAAAACTGGGATGTTGGCAACTACTGAAATTATGGAAATCATCCAGCCCTATCTTAAAAAGCTAGATTGTCCCTACGTCCTTGACCCTGTTATGGTCGCAACAAGCGGTGATACCCTGATTGATACTAGTGCCAGAACTTACCTAAAAACAAACCTACTTCCCCTTGCAAGTATTATCACTCCCAATCTTCCTGAGGCAGAAGAGATTGTTGGTTTTTCGATTCATGATCCAGAAGACATGCAGCGTGCCGGTCGCCTGATTTTAAAAGAATTTGGTCCTCAGTCCGTTGTTATCAAAGGCGGGCATCTCGAAGGTGGTGCCAAAGACTTCCTCTTTACCAAGGATGAGCAATTTGTCTGGGAAAGCCCACGGATTCAAACCTGTCACACCCATGGTACTGGGTGTACCTTTGCTGCAGTGATTACGGCTGAACTAGCCAAGGGCAGAAGTCTTTACCAGGCAGTCGATAAAGCCAAGGCCTTTATCACGAAAGCCATCCAAGACGCCCCTCAACTCGGTCATGGTTCTGGCCCAGTCAACCATACAAGCTTTAAAGATTAAAAAAACTCTCTAGTTCCCACTTTAAGGGAATTAGAGAGTTTTTATACTCTTCGAAAATCTCTTCAAACTACGTCAGCTTTATCTGCAACCTCAAAGCTGTGCTTTGAGCAACCTGCGACTAGCTTCCTAGTTTGCTCTTTGATTTTCATTGAGTATTAATTAGAAAATAATGTCATCCAACTTTGTCAAAAAGGCTTGCGTTTTTGCCTCTATATCTTCTGCCTGCATCAAATCACGCACTACAGCTACTCCAGCTATGCCAGTACCAATAAGCTGTTCAATGTTCTCTGATGTCAAGCCGCCAATAGCAACTACTGGAATGGCGACCCTTTGGCAAATTGTCTTCAAGGTTGAAATCAGGGTGATAGGCGCATTTTCCTTGGTCGTAGTCGGGAAAATAGCTCCTGTCCCTAAGTAATCCGCCCCTCCTTCTTCTGCCTCGAGGGCTCTTTTTACAGTTTTAGCTGTGACACCAAGTATTTTTTCAGGGCCCAAGACTTGTCTGGCAACCGAAACTGGTAACTCATCGTCTCCGATATGCAGACCAGCAGCATCAACTGCAAGACAGACATCCAAACGATCATCGATGATCAAAGGTACCTGATAGGCATCTGTTATTTCCTTGACTTGTTTTGCCAGTTGATAATATTGATTGGTTGTGAGATTTTTTTCTCGCAATTGGACTATGGTAACCCCTGAACGGCAGGCTGTCTCAACCTTTTCAAGAAAGCTTTCCACGGAATCTTGATAGCGATTGGTTACCAGATATAGTCTAAGAGATTCTCTATTCATAAACATCTCCTTTGATAGCATCTAGCCAGTTTTCATCTCTTTTGAGGAGCGAAAGCTGATTGAGTACTTGGTATCGAAAATCTTCCAATCCCATTCCTTGAACAAGAATTCTCTCAGCAGAGATATTGAGATAAGAGACTGCTAGACACGAAGCTACAAAGCCAGTCTTTCCTTGGCTGAGAAAAATGGCTGTCAAGGCTCCAACTAAGTCTCCTGTCCCTGTTATCCAGTCTAATTTTGCACATCCATTCTCCAATAAAGCAACTTGATTCTCCGAAACGATGAGGTCCTTGGGTCCAGTGACTAAAAATGACATACCTGGATAGGTCTGACACCAGTCTTTCAAGACTTGAAGTAAATCCTCAGTTTCTTGATCTTTAGTACTCGCATCGACCCCAACTCCGTGGTGTTTTAAACCAACAAGACTTCGGATTTCCGACATATTTCCTTTAAGGACTGTGGGTCTATAGTCTAAAAGGTCTATAACTAAGCTCTTACGAATGGGCGACGCTGATACACCAACCGCATCTACTACCATCGGGAGAGAAGATTGGTTTGCATACGAAGCTGCCCTACGGATTGCTTTTTCCTTCTCAGCAGACAAATGCCCCAAATTGATGAAGAGGGCCTGACTTTGCTTAGTAAAATCAAGAACCTCACGGGGATCATCTGCCATGACAGGTTTGCATCCCAGCGCCAAAATGCCATTGGCCAGCATCTCACAAGAAATCTCATTGGTGATGCAGTGAATCAAGGAACTTGCTACCAGAGGGAAAGGATTTGTCAATTCCTGCATCAGTTTATCCTTTCACCAAAGAAATATCCCTGCACTTTTTTAAAGAATTCCTGCTTGATTAAAAATCGAAAGGCAATAAAGGAAATCGCCGTACCAATCAAGGTTGCTCCGAAAAATCGAGGAGTGTAGATAAACCAGCTAAGCTTAGCAGCCGATCCTGTAAAGAGTACCATAACAGGATAGGAAACAATAGAACCAATAATACCTGTTCCCAAGATTTCTCCTAGGGCAGAATAGTGAAATTTTCGACCATACTTATAAAAGAGACCTGCAAGGAGGGCTCCAAAAGTCGCTCCTGTGAGAGCTAAAGGCGGAATACCTTGAGTCGTCATACGGATAAAGGCTGTGACTGTAGCCATAGCCAAGGCATACACAGGTCCCATCATGATTCCTGCTAGAATATTGACTACACTGGACATCGGTGCCATTCCCTCAATCCGAAAGATAGGAGTAAGGACTACATCAAGGGCAATCATCATGGATAAAATGGTTAATTTGTGAACTTGAAATTGGTGGTTTCTCATTTTCTATTTCTTCTCTTTTTCTAAGGACTGCAAATCACTCGTCCATGTTTGATGTTGGTAAGCCATTTCCCAAAACTTGGCTTCCATGTGGACACTTCTGTGGAAGGCCTCTAGCATTTTTTGTTTGTCCGTCTCATCACTTTCTCGATAGAGCTGATTTACCAAAGCTTCTTCCTCTCGAATCTGCTGCTCTAACTCATCCGTAATATAAGTTTCAATCCATTGTTGGTAGAGAGGATTTGGTGATGGTTTAAGATTAAGTGATTTGCCAATATCATGGTATAACCAGGGACAAGGAAGTAAGCTTGCAAAAGCAATGCCCAAGTTTGGCTCTGCAAATTGACGATAAATGTGCGAAATGTAATGATAACAAGTTGGAGCGATTGGATGTTGCTCCATTTCCAGGTCGCTGATTTCCAATTCCTTGAAAAATTGTTGGCGGATAAATAACTCACCTTCCACTAGACTCTGAGCATTTTGTTTCAAGAGTCTTTTCATCTCTTGGTTTGAAGTCTTATCAGCCAAGAGGTGATAGGCTTCTGAGAAGGCCTTCAAATAGTAGGCATCCTGAATCAGGTAATAGCGAAAGATGGACGGGTCTAAATTCCCCTCTTGCAACTGTAAAATAAAGGGGTGATGAAAGGAGGCCTGCCAAGCTTCCTTGGATAATTCCATCGCAATATCTGTAAATTCCATAATAACTCCTTTATAAAAATAGACTGGTTTGAAGCAATAAAAAGAAAGGCAGGTAGATTAATGTTGTTTTTTTAGGAATATAAAAAGTCCGATAGCAATTCTCCTCCTGTGCATGTTCGTCATATCCATGCGCCGACAGGGCTCTCAGGTAAAGATGGCGCCACCTAAAGACTGTCATCAGAACCTTGCTGTAAATCAAAGGCGACCAAACATGCAGTTCTTGACCACGTAATAAGCAAGCTTCTTTTAGAGACTTGATTTCTTGCTGAATAAGAGGAAAGGAATTAAATACCACAATCAAGGCATAGGCCCAAGAACGTGATAGCCCCTTTTGAGCCAAGTACAAGAGAAGCTCTTTTAGGGAAATAGAGGAAACAAAGACAAGACCGATACAAACGGTTACAAAGGCCCTCGTTCCAAGCATCACTGCCTGCGAAGCATCCCCATGCAACTGAACTGCCCAGTAGTTGGCAAAGGATGGCAAAATGGCAAGCAGAATCATCCAAACCAATACTTTAAATCGACGGTAATAGAGCATAAAGAGAATACAAAATGCGACTACCGAAAGATTCAGAGCAATCGAAGGAATGAAAGATGTTTCCAAGGATAAAATCAGCAAGAAGAGACTGATAATCGGTGTCTGGGTTGCTACTTTGACCATACTATCTCACCTCCCTTTGAGCATTGCTACTCTGAGATGTGAGTGGTTTGGTAATTGTCACTTCTTTCACATGACTGAGCCCCTGACTAGTCATCTCAATCCAAAAATCAACCACAGAGATCAAGGGATCTAAACGATGGCTAATGATCAGAAAACTTCTTCCTTGATTTCTCTCCTCCAGAATCCACTGACAAAAATAATGGCAAGCCCTATCATCCAAACCTGCAAAAGGTTCATCTAGTAAAATCACAGAAGCCTTGCTGGTCAAGATGGTCAAGAGTTGAAGAATCTTTTGCTGACCACCACTTAGTTGATAAGGACTCTTATCGAGTGCCTGCTCCAGATCAAAATATCGTAAAGCTTGAAGAATCCGCTGATTTCTTTCAGAGTCTGGACCATCTAATTGCAGTTCCTCTCGCAGACTGGCTCGGATAAACTGCTTCTCAGCCTCCTGAACAACACCCGTCAGGTCACGGTACAAACTCTTTTTCTTTTTCAGGACCGAATCCTTCCAAGTAATGTGTCCCTTATACTTTTGAAATTGAAGAATAGACCGAAAGAGGGTTGATTTCCCGACACCATTGTCACCCAAAATACAGGAAATCCCTTGGTAGAATGTAAAATCCGCAATTGAAAAGAGGGGACGCTTATCCAGCTCACAAGTCGTTCTATCCATATGGAATAGTTCTGGGCTAGAAGTAACTTCCTTTGAAGCAACCTTTGTCATCTCAGAGGTAGGGAGTTGATTTATTTCCCTTAGTTGGCCATCTCTTAGCTCCACCATATGGTCGATATAGGCTTCATAGTTCGTTAAATCATGGTCGCACAAAATAACTGTCTTCCCATTAGAGGCCAATTCTTTTAGAATCTCCAATATCTCTAACCTGCTCTTGCGGTCAATGGAAGCGAAGGGCTCATCCAAGAGATAGACCCTAGGATTCATGGCAAAGAGAACAGCCAAAGCAGCCTTTTGCTTTTCCCCACCTGATAAGTGATGAATGGGACGGTGCAAAATCGCCTTGCAGCGACATTGCTGGACAACCTCTGCTATTTTAGAATCAATTTCCTGAACGGGATGCCCGATATTTTCCAAGGTAAAAATCAGCTCCTCAAACAAGTTCTCCATGGTAAATTGATGATTGGGATTTTGAAAGAGAATACCAACCGTCTGGACACGTTCGATGATAGAAAGCTGACTGACCTCGCTCCCATCTATCAGGACTTGACCGCTATAGGGAAGAGAACTGACTTGAGCAATCATTTGAAAGAGACTCGATTTTCCTGAACTACTACTTCCAACTAACAAGGTAAAGGCTTGCGCATGAAAAGTAAAATCAATCGGTTCCGAAAAAATTAGGGACTGAATCGCTCGTAGTTTCAGCCCCATCTATGCCTTGCCTCCAGCTGCAAATTGATGATAGAGTTTAACAATGGCACGAACCAAGATGGTACAGAAGAAAAAGACGGAAATAAAACGTACCACTAGTAAGGAAAGAACAAAAGGAAGGGAGAAGGCATAGTAGCCTAACTTAATGTATTCATAGACAAAGCTAACAAGCGTAACCCCAATACTATTAGCAGTTAGAGAGAGCCAACTTTCATAGCGATTCTTGGTTACGATAAAACCAATTTCACTTCCCAAACCTTGAACCAAGCCAGACAAAAGGGCGCCTAGACCGAATTGGCTACCATAAAGGACTTCAGCAAGAGCAGCTAGCACTTCTCCAATCGTTGCGCTTCCCACTCTTGGAACAAAAATGGCAGCAATGGGCGCAGCCATACACCAGAGACCAAAGAGGATTTCATTGGCAAAGGCCTGTAAACCAAGAGGGGCTAAAATCAGAGTGAGGATATCAAACAGATAACCTGAACCCACAAAAACACCACCAAAAAAGATAGACAAGAAAGCAAGCAAGATAACATCTTTTAAACGCCACTTTTCAAACATAAAAACTCCTTTTAGACAATTGGGCATTTAAGAGAGACTACCATCATACTCTGCATCTAGTCTATCTAGTAAAAACAAAAAACTCTAATTACACACAAGAATTAGAGTTTCGCTTACAAAATTAGATGGTTTTTTCTTTCTCAAGAAAAAACTATTCACATTTCCCTTCGACAGTACTAACTGTATCAGGTTCAATGGGTATCATCTCAGCCTAAAGCACCCCAAATGTCTTTATTATTTAATTATATAATTATTTTAACAGACGATTTATTCTAGTTCAAGAAATTGAACTGGAAATACAGCCTTGCACTCACAAAGACAGCAGATCTTTCTTTTGCAAAAAATAAATGACTTATTTGATAGATTAGCCATTTGAGCTGAATCTGGACATAGCTTTTTAGAAAAAAGAAAATCCTACTCCCTCAGAATCCAAGGAAAAATTGATACCTATTGTTCACTCATTTCTCGAACAGTTTTTTCTATATTTTTTGCATACGATATTGCTGAAATGATTGAAACGCCGTCAACATTGGTCTTCATAATGTCTTTAATATGTTGCGTCTGTATCCCACCAATTGCAACTAAGGGCATTTGTGGCAATAGTTTTCTCATCAATTTAAGACCTTCATAACCTATAGCACCACCAGCATCATCCTTTGACTGGGTATCAAATACAGGACCAACACCAACATAATCTACATATTCAACTTTTGATTGTTGAAATTCTTCCTCGTTTTTTATAGAAAGACCAATTATTTTATCTGGCATCAATTTTCTAATTTCATCAACACCAAGGTCATCTTGTCCTACATGTACACCATCAACGTCAATTTCCATTGCCAAATCAATATCATCATTAACAATAAACGGAACATTGTATTTTTTACAAAGATCCTGTAGTTTCATTGCTAATTCGACTTTTTCTTTACCTTCCAGGGCCCCCTCACCTTTTTCACGGAATTGAAATAAGGTTATACCACCTTTTAAGGCTTCCTCAACGACTGTATATAGATCTTTTCCTTGGCAAGTAGTCGTTCCACAAATAAAATATAGTTTTAGTAATTCTTTATGAAACATTTTACTTCACTCTTTTGAATTCCTTTACATCTTCATCTGTAATTTCGTATAAGGCATTTATAAATTCAACTTTAAATGTTCCAGGAAGATGTCCATTTGGACGTTTTTCTGCCATTTCTCCAGCGATATTGTAAACCAACATAGCAGTTTCTAAAGATTTCAATTCTTGACCTTTTTCTAGTCCGATAAAGCTTGCTACCACTGCCCCTAATAAACATCCAGTTCCAATAACTTTTGGCATCATGGCACTACCATTATGAATCGTTACCACTTCTCCATTTACCGCAATGGCATCCACTTCACCGGTTACTATGATAGGGATATTGAACTTCTCATTTGCTGCTAGAGCAATTTCGTCAATATTATCTACGCCTGCACTATCTACTCCTTTAGATGCCACATTTATTCCCACTAAAGAAGCAATCTCTCCAGCATTTCCTCTAATCGCTGCGAGTTTGTAATTATTTATTAAATCTTCGGATACTTTTTTTCTATAAGATCCTGCTCCACAAGCTACAGGATCTAAAACTGCTGGGACATTATATTTCTCTGCAATTTTCAGAGCAGCTTGGTATAATTTCCAATTTTCATCTGTCAATGTTCCTATGTTTATTAATAAACCTCCAGCATACTTTAACAAATCCTCTAAATCTGCAGGAAACTCACTCATGGCTGGTGATGCACCTAGTGCTACTAATCCATTTGCTGTGAAATTTTTTACTACATCATTGGTGATGCAAATGACCAAAGGTGCTTTTTCTTTTAATAATTTTAAACTTGTCATATTAAAATCCTTCCTTTTCACTTTATACGATCTACTGATTTCGATTTATCTCTATCTTTCGTTAAGAAATTTTTTTCATTTACCATTTACATTGAATGATTTATGCTCAATGAAAATCAAAGAGCAAACTAGGAAGCTAGCCGCAGGTTGCTCAAAGCACTGCTTTGAGGTTGTAGATAAGACTGACGAAGTCAGTCACATATATAATCTAAGGTGAAGCTGACGTGGTTTGAAGAGATTTTCGAAGAGAATTACCTCATCAAATTTGTCAGTATCCTAAATTTTCTCTAAGCGTCATAACCAATATCAAAAAAGGCTAATTCTAAAGCAACCGCTTGATTCCAGCGTTCCTGAAGTTCTGTCAAATCTTCTAGACCTTTCCCAACACGATTGAGTTCGTCAACCAGAAATTGAACCCACTCTGCAAAGAAAGGACCTCTGTGGAGATTGATCCATTCCGAATGAATATAGGCTTCAGGTAGAGCCAAATCTTTAGAACCCCAGTCTAAATAGAGACCTTCTGCAATGACCAGCATGACCAAAAGATGGGCATAGTCTGATGAAGACACAGCCGAATACATAAGATCCTGAAATGCCTTTGTTACAGGGTGCAAGGTTACTTCTAGATAGTCATTCTCTGCTACTTTTAACTCTTTGAAAGCCTTTTGGAAATAACCATCTTCATCTGCTTCAAGAAAGCCTAGTTGCTTGGCAAAACGAAGCTTGGATTCAAGCTGGTCTGCGTGGGCTACGCAAGCACCCAGCATGGATAAGAAGGCATCAAAGAAGTGATAATCTTGAATTAGGTATTCTTTTAAAACCTTATTCTCAATTGTCCCCGCAAAAAGCTCCTTGACAAAACGATGATTGATTGAAGCCTGCCAATCCTTCTGACTGCTTTTTAATAATTCTCCAACAGTCAAACCTGGCTCAAATGCATAGTCTTGTGTTTCCATATTTACTTCTCCTCTCTTTACTCGTTCGTAATCAACAAAACATCAAGAAAATCCTAGTTTTACTTGACCTTTTTAAAGAAAATCAAGGGCGTTCAAGAAGAGCTACCTAAATGCTTTGTATCACCTTCATCCAGTTTATATAAATAAAAAAACTCCAATTACAATCAAGAATTAGAGTTGACTTACAAGATTAGATCGTTCATTTCGCCATACGAAAAAACGTTTCACATTTCCCTTCGCCAGTCTTAACTGTATCAGGTTCAATGGGTATCATCTCAGCCTAAAGCACCCCAAATGTCTTTATTATTTAATTACTGCACCAGTATAGCAAAAAATGAAAGCCCTAGCAAGATATTTGATTGCAAAATATATTTATATTGTTTTAAATGGTGATTTATTCTTCCTATAGACGAAGAAAAACCTCCACACTTAGTGGAGGAATCTCTTTTATCAATACAATTTTAAGTCACGAGGATCAACTGGGAAGGTTGGGTTGTAGGGATTGTGACGAAGTTTAAAGTGTTTGACATCTTCAATGGTCTGAGTTCCAGACAACTGCATGACTGTCTTCAATTCCGCATTCAAGTGTTCAAAGACTTGACGCACACCGACACTACCACCGAGAGCCAAGCCATAGATAACCGGGCGACCAATAGCTACCAAGTCTGCTCCTGAAGCCAAGGCTTTAAAGACGTGTTGACCACGACGAATACCTGAGTCAAAGACAATTGGCACACGTTTATCAACTGCTTCTGCTACTTCTTGAAGTGAGTCGAAGGCAGCTGGTCCACCGTCGATTTGGCGGCCACCATGGTTGGTTACCCAGATACCAGAGGCACCTGCAGCAAGCGAACGTTCAACGTCCTCACGGCATTGTGGTCCCTTGACATAAACAGGAAGTCCTGAGTATTCAGCGATGAATTCTACATCACGTGGAGACAAGCGTTGTTTAGCTGATTTGTAAACAAAGTCCATTGATTTTCCAGCACCTTCTGGCAGGTATTCTTCAACAATCGGCATGCCAACTGGGAAGACAAAACCATTACGCTTATCAACCTCACGATTGCCCCCTACAGTCGCATCTGCTGTCAAGACAATCGCTTTATAACCTTCAGCCTTCACACGGTCCATGATGTGGCGGTTGATACCATCATCCTTACTAAAGTAAAATTGGAACCAATGAGGTGTCCCTTGAAGGGCTTCCGTAATTTCAGGAAGGTCGACAGTAGAGTAAGAGCTAGTTGTATATAGCGAACCAAACTCATGCACACCACGCGCAGTCGCCACTTCACCCTGTTCATTTGCCAATTTATGAGCCGCAACAGGCGCCATGATGATTGGTGAAGACAATTTTTCACCTGCAAATTCAATCTCCGTACTTGGATTTTCTACATTGCAAAGTGTATGCGGAACGATGAGTTTGTGGTTAAAGGCACGAATATTCTCACGTAAAGTGAAAGTATCTTCTGCTCCACTGGCGATATAGCCAAAGGCTGCTTTAGGAATCACTTGTTGCGCCATTGGCTCCAAATCATAGGTATTGATGAAATCTACATGACCTTCTGCATTGCTTGTTTTGTATGACATAAAATGCCCTCCTTGATAAGTAAGCGTTTACTTTGTATATTACAAAAATATCTTAACTCTTTTTTCAAAACTTTTCAAATATTTTGTTTGGAAATTTCAGAAATTCTAGGACTATGATAAAAAATCCTTATAACAGCAATAAAAAATACATATTATCCAAAGGAGATTTTAAGTGCTACAATAACTGTATTATTTCTAGATGGGAGGTTCTATTTTTGGATTGGTCCATTGTTGAACAATATCTACCACTATATCAAAAGGCATTTCTTCTGACCTTGCATATTGCAGTTTGGGGTATTTTGGGATCCTTTCTGCTCGGTTTAATCGTTAGTATCATCCGACATTACCGCATCCCTATTTTGGCGCAAATAGCGACAGCCTACATCGAATTGTCACGCAACACGCCCCTTTTGATTCAACTCTTCTTTCTCTACTTCGGTCTGCCTCGCATAGGAATTGTCCTATCTTCAGAAGTCTGCGCAACCTTAGGACTGGTCTTTCTAGGAGGTTCCTATATGGCAGAATCTTTCCGAAGCGGACTGGAGGCCGTCAGTCAAACCCAGCACGAGATTGGATTAGCCATCGGTCTGACACCTATACAGGTCTTTCGCTATGTGGTTCTTCCGCAAGCAACAGCGGTTGCTCTACCATCTTTTAGTGCCAATGTCATTTTCCTTATCAAGGAAACCTCCGTTTTCTCAGCAGTGGCTTTGGCCGACCTCATGTACGTCGCCAAGGACTTGATTGGACTCTATTATGAGACAGACATTGCACTGGCCATGTTAGTAATTGCTTATCTGATCATGCTGCTCCCCATCTCACTGGTCTTTAGCTGGATAGAAAGGAGGCTCCGCCATGCAGGATTCGGGAATCCAAGTACTCTTTCAGGGAAATAATCTCCTGAGAATCTTACAGGGATTGGGCGTTACGATTGGGATATCCTTCCTATCTGTCCTCTTATCCATGATATTCGGAACAGTCATGGGAATTGTCATGACCTCCCATTCTAGAATCGTACGATTTTTGACACGATTGTATTTAGAATTCATCCGTATCATGCCCCAGCTGGTGTTGCTCTTCATCGTTTACTTTGGCTTGGCTCGAAACTTTAATATCAATATCTCAGGTGAGACTTCTGCTATTATCGTTTTCACCCTCTGGGGAACAGCTGAAATGGGGGACTTGGTTCGTGGAGCCATCACTTCCCTCCCTAAACATCAGTTTGAAAGTGGACAGGCACTCGGCTTGACCAATGTTCAACTTTACTACCACATTATCATCCCACAGGTCTTGAGAAGACTGCTACCGCAGGCTATCAATCTTGTCACTCGGATGATTAAAACCACTTCCTTGGTTGTTTTGATTGGGGTTGTGGAAGTGACCAAGGTTGGACAACAAATCATCGATAGCAATCGCCTGACCATCCCAACTGCTTCCTTTTGGATTTATGGAACCATTCTAGTCTTGTATTTCGCAGTCTGCTTTCCTATTTCCAAACTATCCACTCACTTAGAAAAAAATTGGAGGAACTAAATGTCTGAAACTATCTTAGAAATCAAGGAACTCAAAAAATCCTTCGGAGACAATCCCATCCTCCAAGGACTATCCCTACAAATCAATAAAGGGGAAGTTGTCGTCATTCTAGGACCCTCTGGTTGTGGGAAAAGTACCCTCCTTCGTTGCCTCAATGGCTTAGAAAGTATTCAAGGTGGAGATATCCTGCTGGATGGTCAGTCTATCGTTAAAAATAAAAAAGACTTTCACCTAGTTCGCCAAAAGATTGGCATGGTCTTTCAAAGTTATGAACTCTTTCCCCATCTGGATGTCCTACAAAACCTCATCCTAGGCCCTATCAAAGCTCAGGGAAGAGACAAAAAAGAAGTAACGGAAGAAGCTTTGCAACTACTGGAACGTGTGGGTTTGCTTGATAAACAACATAGCTTTGCGCGTCAATTATCTGGTGGACAGAAGCAACGGGTTGCGATCGTCCGTGCCCTGCTCATGCATCCAGAAATTATCCTCTTTGACGAAGTGACTGCTTCGCTGGATCCAGAAATGGTGCGTGAGGTTCTGGAACTGATCAATGACTTGGCCCAAGAAGGCCGTACCATGATTTTAGTAACTCACGAAATGCAGTTTGCCCAAGCTATTGCAGATCGGATTATCTTCCTCGACCAAGGGAAAATCGCTGAAGAAGGAACGGCTCAAGCCTTCTTTACCAATCCTCAAACCAAACGAGCCCAGGAATTTTTAAACGTCTTTGACTTTAGCCAATTTGGCTCATATCTATAAAGGAGATTCTTATGAAACTACTCAAACCACTTTTAACTGTTTTGGCACTTGCCTTTGCCCTTATCTTTGTCACAGCTTGTAGCTCAGGTGGCAATACTGGTTCATCGTCTGGAAAAACCACTGCCAAGGCTCGCACAATCGATGAAATCAAAAAAAGCGGTGAGCTACGAATCGCCGTATTTGGAGACAAGAAACCGTTTGGTTACGTTGACAATGACGGTTCCTACCAAGGTTACGATATCGAATTGGGGAACCAACTGGCCCAAGACCTGGGTGTCAAGGTTAAATACGTTTCAGTCGATGCTGCCAACCGTGCTGAATATTTGATTTCAAACAAGGTAGATATTACTCTTGCCAACTTTACAGTGACTGAGGAACGTAAGAAACAAGTTGATTTTGCTCTTCCATACATGAAAGTTTCTCTGGGTGTCGTATCACCTAAGACTGGTCTCATTACAGACGTCAAACAACTTGAAGGCAAAACCTTGATTGTCACAAAAGGAACAACTGCTGAAACTTATTTTGAGAAAAATCACCCAGAAGTAAAACTCCAAAAATATGACCAATATAGCGATGCCTACCAAGCCCTTCTTGACGGACGTGGAGATGCCTTTTCTACTGACAATACGGAAGTCCTAGCTTGGGCGCTTGAAAATAAAGGCTTTGAAGTTGGAATTACTTCCCTTGGTGATCCCGATACCATTGCGGCAGCAGTTCAAAAAGGCAACCAAGAATTGCTAGACTTCATCAATAAAGATATTGAAAAATTAGGCAAAGAGAACTTCTTCCACAAGGCCTATGAAAAAACACTTCACCCAACCTACGGTGATGCTGCTAAAGCAGATGACCTGGTTGTTGAGGGCGGAAAAGTTGACTAATACTCTTCGAAAATCTCTTCAAACCACGTCAGCTTTATCTACAACCTCAAAGCAGTGCTTTGAGCAATCTGCGGCTAGCTTCCTAGTTTGCTCTTTGATTTTCATTGAGTGTAAGATCCAATAACATTACAAAAAGAAATCAGGTAATCCTAGTGACTACCTGATTTTCTATGTTTTAGGCATTTTGCCAATTTTCTTGGTCTTCTTTAAAACGTTTAAGGAGATCAAGTCCTTCTGGCGTGATATAGCCTTCTTCTTGAGCTAGATGGATGAGTTCACTGTAGTTTGAAAGTGTCACCAATTTCACACCAGCATCCGCAAAGTTCTTATCTGCTTTTGGCAATTGGTAACTGAAAATCGCTACAACTCCAAGCACATCTGCTCCTTCTCGCTTGGCTGCTGCCACGGCCTCGAGAACAGAACCGCCAGTTGAAATAAGGTCTTCAACCACTACCATCTTTTGACCTTGAGCTACACGGCCTTCGATTTGGTTGCCTGCTCCGTGGTCTTTTGGTTTGCTACGGATGTAGGCAAATGGCAGATTCATCTTGTCAGCAATAATAGCTCCGTGTGGAATCCCTGCTGTTGCAGTTCCTGCAATCACTTCAACCTCTGGAAAGGCTTCTTTGATAGCATCCACAAAACCATTTTCGATGAGGGTACGAGTTTCTGGATAGGCTAGTGTCACACGATTATCAGTGTAAATCGGTGACTTGATACCAGATGCCCAAGTGAAAGGCTCCTCTGGTTTGAGGTAAACGGCTTGGATTTTCAAGAGGTGGCTAGCGATATCTTTAGCAAGTGTCATGGTATTCTCCTTTTATTTTTATAATCTAGTTCTTTAATTCCAGTCCTGTGTCCATTCATCCTTGATGGCATGATAAGCTGCAACAGGATTCTCAGCTTGGGTAATGGGACGTCCCACCACGATATAGTCACTACCGATTTGATAGGCATCAGCAGGGGTCATCACACGTTTTTGGTCTCCAACTGCAGCACCTGCTGGACGAATGCCTGGCGTTAAACAGATAAAATCTGGATTGGTGGCCTGCTTGATGAGTTGAACTTCCTGAGCCGAGCAAACAACACCATCTAATCCCGCTTCAGCTGTCTTCTTGGCATAGTGAATCACAGACTCTTGCAGGCTGGTTTGAATATTTTGAAACTCCTGCATCTGGGCCTCTGATGTTGATGTGAGCTGAGTAACAGCAATCAATTTGGCTTGACTTCCAAGACCTTCACGCGCAGCCTTCATCATCTCTACACCACCAGCCGCATGAACATTGGTCATATCGACACCAAGCTGAGACAAGACCTTCATGGCTGACTTGACTGTATTTGGAATGTCATGAAGTTTGAGATCAAGAAAGACGCTGTGTCCCAAGTTTTTTAAATAGGAAATAATCTCAGGACCCGTTGCGTAATAGAGCTCCATCCCTACCTTAAGATAAAGGCTTTCTTCTGCTGGGAAAAGAGCTAAAAATTCCTTGACCGCCTCAAAACTAGGAAAATCAAGAGCAATGACTGGACGATGTTCTCGCATAGGTTTCTCCTTTTACCTTTGCTAGTGAGAGAGTCTGGGCAACAGAAGCTACGAAAAAAGGAACCTGCCAACAGCAAGGTTCCACGAAAAATGGGTAGTCTCCACCCTTTCACCGTCTAACCTTAGCTGCCTCTCTGGACTGCTTTAAAGGTTTTTTTCTATTCTATTATTTCTACTAGCACTTGTCAAGTAAAAACATGGTCACGTATGTGTCGTGATTTTTGAGAAACTCCAAAATTCCATATAAGTAAATGCATGTACACGAAAGGATTGACATATACTTATATGCTTTCTACATTTCTCAAAACTCTAGACACTTACCATGGCAACTAAAGAGCTATATGAGAAAAGGTAAACCTAGCGACGCGATGAACGCTGACTTGTTTGGTTTCGATTGCTTTCTTCCTCCAATTTTTTCTTCTCTTCTTCCAATTTATTCTGCTGTTCTTCTAGTCTTTTCTTCTCTTCCTCTTTCTGTTTCTTCTCAGCTTCCTTGGCCTCTTGTTTGGCTTTTTCCTCTGCCTCCATAATTAATTTATCCGCAATAGTGTAACTGTATATTCCAGCTTCCATGTCGACCACACTTGGTTCAGACAATTGAGGCTTAATCTTACTGTAATAAGGCAATTTCTTGCTCATTTCAGACAGGGGAACCAAGACCTCGTCCGAATCATTCATGGTCAATCGAATTAAATCTGAAGTTACCTTGCTTGGGGCTAGTTCCACCTTTTGGATAGCCGCCTTGAGTTCTGGGCTAATTTGAGAAAGTTCTGATGTAAAGGCCTTGATTTGTTCGCTGTCATTAAAGAGAACTGACAAATAAGTTTCTGGCAGACTAACCAAGCTCACAGAACTAGTCTCAAGCTGACCGCTGGAAAGAATAGGATAATGATTTTCACCAGAAACATAGTAGGCAACAATATCGTATTCCTTAACCTTGATAGTAAACTTGGTTGGAAATTGATAGACAAGCTGAGCTGATTCAACCCAATAGTTAGACTTGATCTGCTCTTCATATTTTGCCTTATCTAGCAGAAGGTTAATCGTATAATCCGAATCCTGAATGCCTGAAGCCTGTCGAATATCGTCAGCTGTAGTTTGCACCGTTCCCTCAATACGGATATCCTTCATGGTCGCATAAGGACTGAGCAAGTAAGCAGAGACGACCAATAAAATCAGACTTAGAAACAAGATCGAGATAGCCCGCCAGATATGAACTCCTGGAATTTTCGGTTTAGCCGGTTTCTTCTTTACAGGCTTTTCCTCTATTTTTTTATCCTCTTTCTTTGGCTCTTTGGATTTTGGTTCTTCTTTAGTTGCTTCTTTTTTGGCGTCTTCTGACTCTTCTACTTTTTCTTTAACAACTTCCTTAGCTGAGTCTGAGTCATTTTGATCAGAGTCACTCTTCTGGTCTTGCTTGCCCTCTGATTTCTCAGATTCTTCTCCCATTCGAGCTTCTCTTTCCTTTTCTTTCTCCTCAGCTAGGGCTGCCTCTTCTTCAGCCTTCTTTTTTAGATATTCTTGGTTCCGTTTCTGCCATTCTGATAACTCTTTAAATTCTTCGAGGATTTCTTTGCCCTCATTTTTCTTATCTTTTGACATTTACTTTCCTTATGATAAATCGTTTTTCAATAGTTGATAAAAATCTGCTAGAGATTTCAATTCCTTAGAAGCCTTCATCTTAGCTTGGTAGTCTTCCTTGTGACTTAGTAAGTGAGAAAGCTTCTCTTCTAAACTGTCCAAGGTCAAATCGCTTTCTTGAAGCTCTTCTGCATAGCCTTTTTTTACAAAGTAAGCTGCATTTTCAATCTGGTCTCCACGACTAGCTTCACGACCAAGCGGCACAATAACATGTAATTTTGCCATGGCCAAGAGCTCAAAAATCGTATTGGCACCACCTCGTGTCACAACAATGTCAGCCAATTCCATCAAAGGTTGATAGAGATTGGTCACATAGTCAACACGAAAAAGATTTTGGCTCAACTCGTTCAGGCTAGAATCTCCAGTTAGATTGATAATATTGTAGCGCTCTGTCAGTTCTTTCTTATGGTCTGTCACCAATTGGTTAAAGACACGAGCACCTGCAGAACCACCGACAAACAATACAGTTGGCAATTGGGGATTAAAGTGGGTTTGAATATCTACCAATTCATCTGGTTCTAGAGTTTTTTGGTCTGAAACCTTGGTCACTGCTCCCACATGCTCAACCTTAGACAAACTTGAAGCTTGCTCAAAGGTTGAATACATCTTGGTCGCAAATTTATAGGCGATTTTATTGGCCAAGCCCATGGACAAGTCAGATTCGTGAATAAAGACAGGCACTCCTGACACACGCGCAGCGATAACAGGCGGTACTGAGACAAAGCCTCCCTTTGAAAAAAGAGCCTGTGGACGAAGTCGCAACATGATAAAGAGAGATTGGACAATTCCCCAACCAACTTTGAAGACGTCCAGCATATTTTGCCAAGAGAAATAGCGACGCAATTTTCCTGTCGCAATGGAATGGAAGGTAACATCTAGACCCGACTTGAGGATTTCTTGGTGTTCGATACCACGTTTATCCCCAATATAGTGGACTTCCCAGCCATCTTCGATGAACTTGGGCATCAACAAAAGGTTGAGGGTCACGTGTCCAACCGTCCCCCCACCTGTAAAGACAATTTTTTTCATATTATTCTTTTAACTCCGCTACTGTGTCGATAAAGAGGTCGCCACGTACTTCAAAGTTAGCATACATATCCCAGCTGGCATTGGCAGGACTGAGAAGAACTACATCTCCTTGAGTCGCAAGTTCATAGGCCTTGCGGGTCGCATCTGCAATATCAATCGCATCCACATATGCCACACCAGCCTTGTCTGCTGCCCGTTTGACACGTTCGGCAGACTGACCGAGGATGACCATCTTCTTGAGTCCAGTAATGTCTGGAACCAATTCGTCAAACTCATTGCCACGGTCCAAACCACCTGCAATCAAAATGACCTTGCTGTTGTCAAATCCTGACAAGGCTTTTTGAGTAGCCAAGATATTGGTTGACTTGCTATCATTATAGAACTTAACACCCTTGATTTCATCCACAAATTGGAGACGGTGTTTGACACCACCAAAGGCTGAAAGAGTTTCTTTAATGGTTTGGTTATCAACACCACGAAGCTTGGCTACAGCAATCGTCGCAAGGGCATTTTCCACATTGTGGCTACCTGGAACTCCGATTTCATTCGCTGCCATGACCACTTCCCCACGGAAGTAGAGTTGACTATCTTCCAGATAAGCTCCATCAACCTTTTCATGTGTTGAGAATGGTACAACAGTAGCTTGTGTTTTAGTAGCCAATTCTTTTGCCAAGTCTTGGTTAAAGTTCAAGACAAGGAAATCAGCTGCTGTCATCTTGTTCTGGATATTCCACTTGGCTGCTACATATTCCTCAAAAGAACCATGGTAGTCGATATGAGTTGGCATGAGGTTAGTAATAACCGCAATCTCAGGATGGAATTCTTGAACACCCATGAGTTGGAAAGAAGAAAGTTCCATGACAAGCGTATCCTTGTCTGTCGCAGTTTGGGCCACTTGACTGGCAGGATAGCCGATATTTCCTGATAAAAGACCATGTTGGCCAGCAGCAGTCAAAACTTCCCCAATCATAGTCGTTGTGGTTGTTTTACCGTTCGAACCAGTAATACCAACAATCGGTGCTTCTGAAATCAAGTAAGCCAATTCCACCTCAGTCAAGACTGGAATACCTTTGGCCAAAGCCTTTTCAATCATGGGATTGCTGTAGGGGATACCTGGATTTTTCACCATAAGGGCAAACTCTTCATCCAAGAGTTCCAAAGGATGGCCACCTGTAATGACCTTAATCCCTTCTTCCAGCAAACTTTGGGCAGCTGGATTGTCCTCGAAAGGCTTCCCATCATTTACTGTCACAATGGCACCTAGCTTGTCCAACAAACGAGCTGCAGATTCACCAGATTTGGCCAAACCTAAAACAAGGACTTTCTTATTTTTAAATTGATCTATTACTTTCATGTCTCGAACTCCATTTCTACTCTTACTATTTTACCATTTTTATGGAAATAAAAAAGCCACAAAGTGTGTTTGTGACTCTTTCTTCTAACTGATACTCTTCGAAAATCTCTTCAAACCACGTCAGCTTCGCCTTGCCGTATATATATGTAACTGACTTCGTCAGTTCTATCCACAACCTCAAAACAGTGTTTTGAGCTGACTTCGTCAGTTTTATCTACAACCTCAAAGCAGTGCTTTGAGCAGCCTGCGGCTAGCTTCCTAGTTTGCTTTTTGATTTTCATTGAGTATGAATCTTACCATATCATCTATGTGATAAATCGGTAACTCGAATGACTTGGTCCACTTGCTCCCAAATCAGAGGATTGTGGGTCGCAATAATAATGGTTCGATTCGGATTTTTTAAAGATTCTAGGATAGAAAGTAATTCCTCAGAGTTTTTGGGGTCTAAGGAAGCGGTTGGTTCATCTGCGAGAATCAAAGGTGGATCCTTTAAGATTATCTTCGCTAGTGCAACACGTTGTGCTTCTCCTCCTGATAATTCAAAGATAGGTTGCTTTAAATCCAAATAAGAGAGGTTAACACGGTTTAGAGCTTGTTTCATCAAATACATTTTCTCTTTTTCTTTCAACTTTTTACCAACTAAACCCAGATTGAGATTCTCTTTGACGGTTTGGCTTTCAATTAAGCCAAAATCTTGAAATAGGTATCCTAAGTAATCTCTAAAGAAAACAGAGGGCTTAATGTCTTTAAGAGAGGTGCCATCATAGATAATTTGCCCTTTGTCATATGGCTCTAATCGTCCAATCATATTCAAGAGTGTTGTCTTACCACAGCCACTTGTACCGATTAAGGCATAAATTTTCCCACCTTCAAAATGAAGATTCGTATCTGAAAATAGCTGACGGCTTCCAAATTTTTTAGATATATTCTTTAGTTCAATCATCCTATTTTCCTTTCATAATTGTCATAGAAACACGAGATTCTTTCTGCGCTTGACGGTAAAGCGTCAAAACTGCACTAGCTAGAAAGACTAATAAAGTGAGCAAGCCAATTACCAAGTCTCGACTGCTTAAAATAAAGAGACTAGCACCAAATACAAAACTGGCAAATTGGCTAACCATATACTGAGCATGTGTTTCAAAAAATCGTAAACCTGAAATTCGTTTAATCAAGATATCTCGGCGGAATTGCTCGAAATATAGAAGATTGACAGAATAAAAGAGTAACAAGGAACTAGCTATCCCAACAATAGCTCCTAGGATTAAAGTTGCTGTTTCAGTTTGAACTTCATTATAACGAGTTAGATAAACACTTCTTCCTTCTTTAAGATAGGATACTTGCTCATCAATTCCAGCTTTCTTCAAGAGTTTAATCCCATCTTCATATCCTTTGACAAAGATATTCTTACCAGCATTGATAGACCACATATATTTAGAAATGATACTATCACCTATAGATGTTGGAGTAAATACAACTAAAATCGGATCAGTCAAATACTGAGTGGATACGGGATTCTCACCGTTATTATAAACAAACCGCTTTTCTCCAGTTGGAAGATAACTAACAATCGCTCTCATTTCATACTCTAAAGGAGCACTTGCCTCCTCACCAGATTTTCCATAATCACTCAATTTTTCTTCAAAAACTTTCTTAAGTTCTGCTTCTCGAGAGCGCAAATGTTCTGGGAGCAAGAGGATAAACTCACCTTTTTGGAGATGGGCTAACTTCTGTTTGGTCTCAGCATCTACCACGACCTTTTCCTTGTCCAAATAACTGGGACTAACATAGAGCGTATTAGCATCTGGACTATAGGTATCCAGTGTCTCTCCCTGTTCATTTTTTCTTTGTTCATTTTTTCCTTGAGGATTGGCAAAATGAATGAGATTATCTTTTACAAATAAAGCCTGTTCTTCTTCGATTGCTTCCTTGGCAAAGGCATACCACTTATTCTGATTTTCTGTATCTTTTACTCTATCACCTAAGCCAAAAGAAATTTGATAATAGTCTGCTCTATCCTGCCATGCTTGTTTTGAAATTTCAAGTTCTTTCAATCGTTGGTAAGACGTCAAACCTGTCTTAACAGCGTAGCCTACTGTAAAAACAGCTACTAACTGACACAATAGGGTTAAAGCCATCAAGCGTTTAAGGGGTAATCTTCCCTTAATAACGGGAACTAATGCTTTGTAACTCAAACTCATTAGATAAAGGAGCATTAGTAAAATTGAAATCCCCAATAAAAACAAAAGATAGAAACTAATCCCAAAACCATAGGTGGCTAACAAGATAGGATAAAACAAACCTTGACTAAAAAGAACGACTCCCCCACCTAGGAAGGAAAGGAGGGCTGATAGAAGGAGCCATTTGATATCAGTAGATAAAGAATGCCCCATGATGGATAAGAGAGTCTGACCAGAAAAGAGTTTTATACCTGCTGCTCTCATTTCCTTAATCCGAGTGATAATCACTAAAGCAAAGAAAGATAAGCCAAATATTGCTAAACTAATTAAAATAAGGGGATTTAGTAATATTTGAAAAGCAAGAAAATAGGGCGGTATCTTTCGGTCAGGAATTGCTTTATAACCCAAATCTCCTAATTTATCGGCAAGCTTTTCTTTCGTCAAGGAGCCTGATAAAAGGAGATAACTATTTAGCGGATCACTACGTTCACGACTTTCTTGACTAGCTTCTTGGAATTCTTTTGGTAAAGTTCCCTGACCATAAGTTGCATAAGCAAAGTGAGTCGTCCCATCCTTACTCGGCTCTACGATTCTTCTAGCTATTAAACTCTGTTCTGAGTTTGCAAAATTCTCCAATTCCTGTTCAAATACCTCACGCGTCGGTTCCTGAGTATCCTTTTTGACACGAAGTAAGGAAACGGAATCATAGCTTGCAAATAAATATTGTGGCGCACGTAAGACAATAATCCAAGCAAGGAAGAAGCTGAGAAAAAAAGTTGATAATAATATGAATAGTTTCTTCATAGTAGACTCCTTGTATAAGAGAATAATCCTATAGAAAAATATTTTATCTTTTATAAATTCTTAGAATTATTTTACTAGTTTAATCCATCACACCCTGAACAACAAGACAATAATACTCTTCAAAAATCTCTTCAAACCGCGTCAACGTCGCCTTGCCCTAGATATATGTAACTGACTTCGTCAGTCTTATCTACAACCTCAAAGCAGTGCTTTGAGCAACCTGCGGCTAGCTTCCTAGTTTGCTCTTTGATTTTCATTGAGTATAAATTTAATCCTTTCTTATTTTGAAATCGGTTTCTTATGACATTAATATATCACTTTCTATATAACTTGTCAATATATTGTACTAAGATATCATTAGTAATAGAATTTTAAAGCTTCCTTAGAAATAGATGTCAGTAAGGATTTTTATTTCAGTTTTTCCCATTCATATTATCCAAGCAAAAGAGATGATGTTAACTAAAAGGTAATTCAAACTATTGTAAAATTCCTACAAAAAAAGAGAGCCGAAACTCTCTTTTATCTTCTTTTACTTTTATGGACCGACATGAGGGTAATATCTCGCAAGCTAAAGTATGCTAAGGTCAGCATGGCGATTGCGATAAAGAATTCTGTCGGTAGCTGAAAAATTTGCAGGATAGACAACATAAGCAAAATCAAGAGTGCTACGAAAGCAAAGACGACAAGGACGATATTGACTGTCCCTTTAATGCTTTCTGGTGTCGCAAATACATAGAGTAGTAATAAGAGGATTCCTATGATTAAATAAACCATCTTTATCTCTTTCTAGCTCTTATTCAGCTGATTTTTTCTTCTTGTTAGCTTTCTCACGCTCTGCCTTGTTAAGGATTTGTTTACGCAAACGGATAGACTCAGGCGTTACTTCCATGTACTCATCGTCGTTCAAGAACTCAAGAGACTCTTCAAGTGTCAAGATACGAGGTGTCTTGATAACAGCTGTTTGGTCCTTAGTAGCTGAACGGACGTTGGTCATTTGTTTAGCCTTAGTGATGTTAACT
Source organism: uncultured Streptococcus sp. (assembly GCF_963516515.1). Classification (GTDB taxonomy): domain Bacteria; phylum Bacillota; class Bacilli; order Lactobacillales; family Streptococcaceae; genus Streptococcus. The sequence goes on from NZ_CAUQCJ010000005.1 coordinate 58,427, forward strand.
GTCAAGTCGTTTTCACGAGAGTTTTCACCGATGATCATTCCTTCATAAACCTCAGTACCTGGGTTGACAAAGATCGTACCACGTTCTTCGATAGACATGATTGAGTAAGTTGTAGCCTTACCAGCATCAATAGAAACAAGGGCACCACGGTGACGACCACCAATTTCCCCTGGAATCAATGGCAAGTATTGGTCGAAGGTATGGTTCATGATACCGTAACCACGAGTCATTGACAAGAACTCAGTTGAGTATCCAATCAAACCACGCGCTGGAACAAGGAAGACCAAACGAGTTTGACCATTACCAGTTGAAATCATATCCAACATTTCACCCTTACGTTCAGAAAGGCTTTGGATAACAGATCCTTGGTATTCTTCTGGAGTGTCGATTTGAACACGTTCAAATGGTTCGCATTTAACACCGTCGATTTCTTTTACGATAACCTCTGGACGAGATACTTGAAGTTCATATCCCTCACGACGCATTGTTTCGATAAGGATTGACAAGTGCAATTCTCCACGTCCTGAAACTGTCCATTTATCTGGTGAATCAGTTGGGTCAACACGAAGGGAAACGTCTGTTTGCAATTCTGCCTGCAAACGTTCTTCTACCTTACGAGAAGTTACCCATTTACCTTCTTTACCAGCAAATGGTGAGTTGTTAACCAAGAAAGTCATTTGAAGAGTTGGCTCATCGATGTGTAGGATTGGAAGAGCTTCAATTGCGTCTGTCGGAGTAATGGTTTCACCGACAAAGATGTCTTCCATACCTGAAACGGCAATCAAGTCACCTGCTTTAGCTTCTTGGATTTCACGACGTTCCAAACCAAAGAAACCGAAGAGTTTTGTAACACGGAAGTTTTTAGTTGTGCCATCAAGTTTAGAAAGGGTAACTTGGTCCCCAACCTTAACAGTACCACGGAAGACACGACCAATACCGATACGTCCAACGAAGTCATTGTAGTCCAAAAGTGACACTTGGAACTGCAAAGGCTCATCTGAGTTATCTACTGGAGCTGGGATATGGTCGATAATTGTGTCAAAGATTGGTGCCATAGTCGCTTCTTGGTCAGCTGGATCATCTGACAATGAAGAAGTTCCGTTGATTGCTGAAGCATACACCACTGGGAAATCAAGCTGGTCGTCATCTGCACCAAGCTCGATGAAAAGTTCTAAGACTTCGTCCACTACTTCTGCTGGACGAGCTGATGGCTTATCGATTTTGTTAACAACCACGATTGGGACAAGGTCTTGTTCCAAGGCTTTTTTCAATACGAAACGAGTCTGTGGCATTGTTCCTTCGTAGGCATCTACGACCAAGACAACACCGTCAACCATTTTCATGATACGCTCAACTTCTCCACCGAAGTCCGCGTGTCCTGGTGTGTCCATGATGTTGATACGAGTTCCATTGTAGGCAACGGCTGTATTTTTAGCAAGGATGGTAATTCCACGCTCTTTTTCGATATCGTTCGAGTCCATAGCACGCTCTGCCAATTCAGTACGTGCATCAAGCGTTTCTGATTGTTTCAATAATTCGTCAACGAGGGTTGTTTTACCGTGGTCAACGTGGGCGATAATCGCAATGTTACGGATATCTTCTCTTAATTTTGTCATGATTTCCTCTATAATATTCAAAATTTATTTTCTAACTGAACGATTATACCATATTTTCAAGTAAATAACATAACTCAAGCAAGTGTAAATGTTTTCACTCTGTTTTTCTTTTCACGTCAAGCCTTTTCAAAGCAAGAGACTTATGATAAGATAGGCACAGTATGCGTTTAGATAATTTATTAGCCCAAGAAAAAGTTAGCCGAAAGGCCATGAAGCAAGCCTTACTCAAAGGGGAAATTCTCGTCGATGGTTGCCCAGCCCGCTCCCTAGCCCAAAATATCGATACAGGACTACAGGAGCTCCTCTTTCGGGGCCGAATCATTCAAGGCTATGATCACACCTATCTTATGCTTCATAAACCTGCTGGTGTCGTGACAGCCAACAAAGACAAGAAACTTCAAACCGTCATGGACCTGCTTCCAGCTGACATCCAGTCTGACAAGCTCTATGCCGTTGGCCGACTGGACCGAGATACGACAGGCCTTCTCCTTTTAACCGACAACGGCCCCTTGGGCTTCCAGCTCCTCCATCCCCAATATCATGTCGATAAGACTTATCGAGTTGAGGTTAATGGACTTCTGACACCTGACCATATCCAAGCCTTTCAAAAGGGAATTGTCTTTTTAGATGGTACTGTCTGTAAACCTGCAAGACTAGAGATTCTATCTGCAAGTCCTTCCCTCAGTCAAGCCTCTATCACCATTTCAGAAGGAAAATTTCATCAAATCAAGAAAATGTTCCTCTCAGTTGGTGTCAAGGTGACATCCCTCAAACGAGTTCAGTTCGGTGAGTTTATATTAGACCCAGAACTAGCAGAAGGTCAATACCGTCCCTTAAACCAAGAGGAATTGAAAATCATTAAAAATCACTTAGAGAAAAGTGGATAAAAGAAAAAAGCTTTATGTTTAAAGCTTTTTGTTTATTGCTTATCTAAAAAATACTGCGACGGCTACAATCCAGTTAAGTACAGAAACCACAAGTCCTACAATGTTGAGAATTTTTTCTGTTTTATAGTCTAGTCCAGATTCTTTTTGGTATGAAAAAGCCAAGACCAATCCTATGATACCCAAAATCAGGCCTACAATTGGAAATAGCAAACCAAGGACGATAGATAAGATACCTAAAATAAGTGAAGGTTTTTTCTTTTGTTGTGAATTCATATTATAAAATCTCCTTAAAATTAATATAAATGATGATACCATAAAATGCTAGCTTTATCTATCATTCGACTAATTTGGAAATAAGATTAGCTAGTCTTCACTTTCCCTTTCCAAGAATCCAAGCCATAAGAAAGGATATAAATCTCAGAAAAACCTTGTTTTTTCAAGTAAAGGGCTGCATTTGTCACACGTTGCGCACGTTGGTTTTCGTAGAGAAGGACAGGTTTATCTTTACGAAGGGCTGCAAGACTAGTCTTCAACTGACTTGAAGGAATATTGCGGGCCCCAAGGATATGTTTTCTGTGGAATTCTGCTGGGTCACGCAAATCAATTAATTGACCCGTACGAATCAAGGCTTCAAACTCCTCATTGTCTACAATTTTAGCCGCACGGCGAATACGAAGATAGTTAAAGCCCATCCATGCCAACATTGCCAGTATAAGTGCCCACAAAATCCAAGTAACCATTAGTTCTTTTCTCCATTTTTCTCAATATAATCCAATTCCACCTTGTGCTCTCTACGAAGAACCGCTTCTGCTTCTAGATAGTCTAGTTTGTCCATTAACCCTGCATCGTAAATCCGAGAGAGTTCCAGCTTCATCAGTTCAATATCATATAAGCGTTTTCCCATGTAAACAATAATACCAAATTGTTTGAGGAACTGCTGCACATCATAGAATGTTTTCATAAGACTCATTCTAGCAAAATTTTGAGTTTTTTTCAAGAAGAGACTTACACAATGCTCCTGATTTTCCTATCTTCCTTGGCGATTCTGACGCAAGTGTGGTACAATAAAAACATGAGAATTCAACAATTACATTATATTATCAAAATCGTCGAAACTGGCTCTATGAATGAGGCAGCTAAACAACTCTTTATCACTCAGCCAAGTCTTTCCAACGCTGTGAGAGATTTGGAAAATGAGATGGGCATTGAGATCTTTATCCGTAATCCCAAGGGTATTACTTTGACCCGTGATGGCATGGAGTTCCTCTCTTATGCCCGTCAGGTTGTCGAGCAGACCCAGCTTCTGGAGGAACGCTATAAAAATCCTGTCGCCCACCGCGAACTCTTTAGCGTTTCATCTCAGCACTATGCCTTTGTAGTCAATGCATTTGTCTCTCTGCTCAAGAAAAGTGATATGGAGAAATACGAGCTCTTCCTTCGTGAAACTCGGACTTGGGAGATTATCGACGACGTCAAGAACTTCCGTAGTGAGGTCGGTGTCCTATTTTTGAACAGCTACAATCGTGATGTTTTAACTAAGATGCTGGATGACAACCACCTGCTAGCTCATCATCTTTTCACAGCCCAACCCCATATCTTTGTCAGCAAGACCAACCCTCTGGCAAAGAAAGACAAGGTGAAACTGTCTGATTTGGAAAACTTCCCTTACCTCAGCTATGACCAAGGGACTCACAACTCCTTCTACTTTTCAGAGGAAATCCTTTCACAAGAACACCACAAGAAATCCATCGTGGTTAGTGACCGTGCCACTCTCTTTAATCTCTTGATTGGTCTGGATGGTTATACCATTGCGACAGGGATTTTGAACAGCAACCTCAACGGAGACAATATCGTTTCTATCCCACTGGATATTGATGACCCAATTGAGCTGGTCTATATCCAGCATGAAAAAACCAGCCTATCTAAGATGGGCGAACGCTTTATCGACTATCTACTAGAAGAAGTCCAGTTTGATAGTTGAGAAATGATAAGAACCAATATGTAGGCTAGCAACAACCTGCACATTGGTTCTTTTTACTTATAATTAAAAGTCTCCCCTGCCAACTTATCAGCTAGCTTGGGAAAGAGGGTATAAAATTTGTGGGCCAAGTTCAACAAGACTGGGAGATTGAGTTCTCGTTTGTTTTTCCCCATAATCTTGACAATCTTTTTAGCCACTGCATCTGGCTCTAGCAGGAAGCGGTCAACCGATTTGAGATAGGTGCCATCTGGGTCGGCTTGGTCAAAAAATCCTGTGCGGATTGGTCCTGGATTGACCGTTGTTACATAGACACCGTAGGACATGAGTTCGAGTCGTAAGGCATTTGAAAAACCAATAGCCGCAAACTTGGTCGCTGAGTAGAGACTAGACTTGCCAGTAGCAATCAAACCTGCCATGCTAACAATATTGATGATATGGCCTTTTCGACTTTCCTTCATTCGAGCCGCAAGGCGACGAGACAGATTCATCAGGGCAAAGGTATTGACCTCGAACATCTGGTGAATATCTTGGTCAGAAATCTGGTCAAATTCCTCAAAAATCCCGTAACCAGCGTTGTTAATCAAGACATCAATCTTGCCATAGCAGAGATAGAGATCAGTTACCAGAGATTCTAAAGCTGAGTCATCGGTAATGTCTATTTCAATCAATTCTGCATGAGAATGATTTCCGTAGAGTTGGACTAATTTTTCCTTATTTCTACCAAGCAAGATGAGTTGGTCATTTGGCAAAAGTTTGACCATTTCTTGGGCTAGACCACCGCTAGCTCCAGTAATGAGAATAGTAGGCATACTGTTCCTTTCTCAGTCTTTTAGATTTCCACCTCTTCCAAGTCTTTGACCACATGGACGTTTTCAAAGACACTAGCAGCGTCTTTCTTGAGTTTGCTGATATCTTTTGAGAGAAAACGAGCACTGATGTGGTTGAGTAAGAGGCGTTTAGCACCTGCTTCTACCGCTACTTGTGCAGCTTGCATGTTAGTAGAGTGACCATGATTACGAGCAATTATTTCATCGCCCTTGCCATAAGTGGACTCATGAACCAGGACATCAGCATTGGCAGCCAGACGCACACTGGCATTGGTTTTTCGGGTGTCACCCAGAATGGTGATAATCTTACCTGGACGGGGAGTCGAGATATAGTCAGCTGCCTTGATTTCAGTTCCGTCTTCCAAAACAACATCCTGACCGTTTTTGATTTTCCCAAAAAGTGGGCCAAATGGGACACCAGCAGCCTTAAGCTTTTCAGCATCCAGCGTTCCTTCCAAGTCCTTTTGGATAACACGATAGCCAACACAGAAAATAGTATGATCCAGCTCCTCTGCATACACCGTGAATTTATCGGTCTCAAGGATTTTTCCTAAAGAATCTTGGTCAAACTCATGAAAATGAATACGGTAAGGCAGGCGCGAACCTGACACACGAAGGCTGGTTAAGACAAATGACTTGATTCCTTGAGGTCCATAAATTTCCAAATCTGTCTGCTCTTCATTGGCTTGAAAGGCACGGCTAGAAAGGAAACCTGGTAAGCCAAAGATGTGGTCTCCATGCAGGTGGGTGATAAAGATTTTGCTAACCTTACGAGGTCGAATCGTGGTTTCCAGAATGCGATTTTGCGTACCTTCTCCACAGTCAAAGAGCCAGACTTCGTTAATCTCGTCCAAGAGTTTCAGGGCAAGACTTGAAACGTTGCGGGCTTTAGAGGGCTGACCAGCCCCCGTTCCTAAAAATTGAATATCCATTCGATACTTTCTAATTAATCAATATATAACATAGCTGTGCGGTTTCCCGATCGGAAATAGCACTTGCCAGAAAAAGCAGCAGCTTCCTGCAATAAATCCTCTTGGCTGTAGCCTTTGAGACGTTTGCGACCATCAGCCAAGTTTTCCAAATCAGTCAAAGCTGTGAGACTCTCCACACTAACAACTTCCTCATCTCCGACAGGCTTCATATAAATCTTTCCAGACTCTTCAAAGACTAGCTGATGGGGGAAAATTTGCGCAATTTCAAAGAGCAAGTCTTCTGAAATAACCTCTTTATTTTCAGAGAAAATCCGCCCCAAACCCTCACTCTCATAACAAAAACCAAAGGATTTACCAGACAGATTAAGCCGAATAAAAGGTTTGTTTTCGAGAGTGAAACTTGGCTCAGCATTGTAGAGATTTAGTTCCTGACTGACTTCTCCAAAATAATCCGTCGCAGCCTCAGGACTTTTTTTCTGGTAGAGTTCTGCAAAGTA